>CBDUSX010000522.1:0-2065 GCA_965369935.1 uncultured bacterium | reverse complement strand
CGGCGGATTCGAAGTCGTGCCCACCGGCGCGCCCACGGGTGCGGAGGTGCGGGGGCTGGACCTGTCGCAGGATCATGGCGGCGAGGTGATCTTCGGGGTGCTGGAAGCCTTCGCCGAGCACATGATGCTGATCTTTCCCGGACAGCAGCTAAGCCAGGAGCGGCTGCTGGAGGTGGCGCAGTGGTTCGGGCCGTTCAACGTGCCGCCGAAGGACCTGCCCGTGCTGGGGAACGACGACCAGCCGCCGGTGGTGCCCATCTCCAACTTCGCCGAGGGCGGCATGCTGGGCAACCGGGACCTGTTCCCCCATTCGGACATGTCATACCTGCCCATCCCCCTGATGGGCGCCCTGCTCTACGCGGTGGAGATTCCGCCGGAGGGCGGGGACACGTCCTTCGCCAATCTGTACCAGGCCTACGACGAGCTGGACGAGGAAACCAAGGCGCTCGTCGCCGATCTCAAGGCGTGGTCCTACAATCCCTACACGCCGAAATTCGCCGACCGCGGGGCGGAGCTTGGGGGCGAGGGCCAGAAATTCGTCGGAGAGGACCCGCCGGTTTTCCCCCATCCGATCGTGCGCACCCACCCGGTCACCGGGCGCAAGTCCCTGTTCATCGGCGGGCTGTGCGAGGAAATCGTGGGGCTGGAAGACAAGGTGCAGGCCACGGAACTGCTGGCCCACCTGCAGGCCCACGTGGATCAGCCCCACCTGTACTACACCCACAAATGGAGCGTGGGGGACATGCTGATCTGGGACAACCGCTGCACCAACCACAAGCGCACCACCTGGGACAACAGCATGCGCCGCCTCATGTACCGCGTCCAGATCGCCGGCACACGGCCGTTTTAGGAAATTTGCCTCCGGCAGCCAAAGGGCAATGCCCTTTGGAATCCCGGCACGGGCTGTGCCACCTATCTGGATGCAGGGGCGCACAGCCGTGCGCCCCTGCCAAGCCAGCAAGGGGGGTGCGGGGGACGTGTTCCCCGCTGGGGGTCGTTAGGGGAAACAGCCCCCTGACACAACACGCGCGACCTTAGTCCAACTCCAGGTATTTTCTCTCCAACTCCTGCCAGCGGGCGGTGTCCACCGCGGCCTCGCGCTCCTGGAAGGTGGCCAGGCGTTCTTCGCAACGGGCGGTGTCGCCGTCGGCTTTCAGCACGGCCAGCAAATCCGTGATGGCCTTGATGGCCGCGCGCTGGGTCTGGGAGGGATAGATGCCCAGCCTGTAGCCCATCTCTTCCAGCTTGGCGGCGGGCTGGGGCGGGGTCTTGCCGCCGGCGAAGATGTTGATCAGGGCCGGGCCTTTCAGGCGTCCCGGGATTTCCGCCATTTGCTCCAGGCTCTGGGGCGCCTCCACGAACCCGATGTCCGCCCCGGCCTCCAGGTAGGCGTTGGCGCGCTCCAGGGCCGCCTCGAAGCCCTCCACGGCGATGGCGTCCGTGCGGGCGATGACCAGCAGCCGCTCATCCCGGCGGGTGTCCACGGCGGCCTTGATCTTGCCCACCATTTCCGCCGTGTGCACCACCTGCTTGCCTTCGTAGTGCCCGCATTTCTTGGGGGCCACCTGATCTTCCAGGTGAAAGGCGGCCACGCCGGTCTTCTCGTACTCGCGCACCATGCGCACGACGTTGAGGGCGTTGCCGTAGCCCGTGTCCGCATCGGCGATGACGGGGATGCCTACCGCCTCCACGCAGCGCCCGATCCAGCCCACGATTTCGCTCATGGTCATCAGCCCCAGGTCCGGGTAGCCGTTGGCCCGCGAGAAGCCCCCGCCGGTCAGGTACACTGCCGCGAACCCCGCCGCCTCAACCAGCCGCGCTGTGAGGGGGTCGCTGGCCCCCGGCACGATGGTGTAGCCGTTCCCCTTCACCAACTCCCCTAATGCCGCTCGTGGATTCATGCTGCTCCGTCTCAAAATAGTGGTCGCACCGGCGCGGTATTGGCCCCTTCCCCCCGCGCCCCGTTATTAAATCGTCGTCATCTGCCGGGTTTGGCTGGAAGCCAAATCCGGCAAAGAACGGGTGCAGCAACTGTCTTGAGTTTCTACACAACAGCGGCAGGTGA
>CBDUSX010000521.1:0-2066 GCA_965369935.1 uncultured bacterium | reverse complement strand
ACAGGCAAAGTAATTTTTTTTGTTGCCTTTCGTATTTTGCTTTCCTATGCTGGCCTCACCGGTTCTGAACGGCTTATTTTCCGGTCTTTTCTGGTTTTTTTCTTGCGGTATTTTTTTTTGCTTAATAGAGCGCAACGGTTTTTTCATCCGCTCCGGCGGTCCGCCCACCCGGTTTCCAGGCAGCCGGGCGGCGGCGCATGCCAGACAAGAATCCAATTGGCAACGGCCCCGGGGTACGTTACTTTGTGATCATGGCGTCCTGGAGAAGGAGGCTGACATGCAAGCGATGAGTAAAGTCATGATGGAGGACGAAAAGTCCAAGGCCGTGGAACTGGCGATCGCCCAGGTGGAACGCGCCTACGGCAAGGGCGCGCTGATGCGCATCGGGGACGGCGCCATCGAGCGCATCCCGGTGGTGTCCAGCGGGGATATCGGGCTGGATATCGCCCTGGGCGTAGGGGGCTATCCGAAGGGCCGCGTCACCGAAATCTACGGGCCGGAATCCTCCGGCAAGACCACCCTGGCCCTGCACTCGGTGGCCGAGGTGCAGAAGCAGGGCGGCACCGCCGCGTTCATTGACGTGGAGCATGCGCTGGACCTGCGCTATGCCAAGCAGATCGGGATCAAGACCGAGGAATTGCTGGTCTCCCAGCCCGACTACGGCGAGCAGGCCCTGGAAATCGTGGAGATTCTGGTGCGCAGCGGCGCGGTGGACGTGGTGGTGATTGACTCGGTGGCCGCCCTGGTGCCCAAGGCCGAGCTGGAAGGGGAGATGGGGGACCCCCACATGGCCCAGCAGGCGCGGCTGATGTCCCAGGCCATGCGCAAGCTGACCGCGGTCATCGCCAAATCGAACACCATCGTGATCTTCATCAACCAGTTGCGCATGAAGGTGGGGGTGTTCTTCGGCAATCCGGAAACCACCACCGGCGGCAACGCCCTCAAGTTCTACGCCACCATCCGCCTGGACGTGCGCAAGATCAGCCCCATCAAGGACGGGGAAGTGGTGATCGGCTCGCGGGTGCGGGTGAAGGTGGTCAAAAACAAGGTCTCCCCCCCCTTCCGCCAGGTGGAGTTCGACATCATGCATTCCGGCGGAATCTCCCGGGAAGGCGGTCTGCTGGACATGGCCGCCGGCGAAGGCATCGTGCAAAAGAGCGGCACCTGGTATTCCTTCGAGGGCGAGCGCATCGGCCAGGGCCGCGAAAACGCGAAGAAGATGCTGGCCGAAAACCCGGACATGACCCGGAAAATAGAAGCCCTGATCCACAAAAAGCACGGGCTGGAAGAAGGCGATCCCCCCGCCGACACGGCGGCCCCTTCCTCCATCGGCAAGGAATCCGCCGGCAAGGAAACGGAGGGGGAAGCCCCGGAACCTGCAGGGGGCAGAGCTGAAACGCCCGTCAAGCTGACCGTGAAAACCGGTGACGGTTGATGAACGCCGCCAGCCTCCAACCCGCTGACATAGGCGAGGCGCTGCGCGCGGCCACCACCGTCGTGGATGTGCGCACGCCCGCCGAATTCGCCAAAGGCGCCGTGGCGGGGGCGGTCAACATCCCCCTGTTCGGCGACGGAGAGCGGGCGGAAATCGGCACCCTCTACAAGCAGATCGGCAAGCAGGAGGCCATCCAGGCCGGGTTGCAGTTCGTGGGCGGACGCCTGGCGGAATTCATCCAGGCCTTCGAGCCCTACCGCGAAGCAGAGCTGCTGATTTATTGCGCCCGCGGGGGCATGCGCTCCGCCTCGGTGGTTTCCCTGCTGAGCTCCCTGGGCTATGCGGCGCGGCAGCTGGAAGGAGGCTACAAGGCCTACCGCGGTTTCCTGCTGGACACCCTGCAGCGCAAGGTTCCGCCCCGCCTGCTGGTCATTCACGGCCAGACCGGGGTGGGCAAAACCCTCATCCTCAACCAGCTTCCCAACGCCCTGGACCTGGAAGGCCTGGCCCAGCACCGCTCCTCCCTGTTCGGCGCGGTGAATCTGCGGCCCCGCACCCAGCAGCAGTTCGAATCCGAATTGCTGGCGGCCCTGGAGGGCCTGGACTTCGCCCGGCCCGTCTGGGTGGAGGG
>CBDUSX010000520.1:0-2078 GCA_965369935.1 uncultured bacterium | reverse complement strand
TCAAGAAGCGCTTCGAGAAAATCGAACACCCGGTGCCGCGCTAAGATTGCTCACCTGCAACCGGGCCGCCGTGGCCCGTCTCTAATGCCTTGGCCCCCGTTCCGGCGCCTGAGGACGATGTTGCTTGCGGAGCCGTTTGCGGATTTCATTCCGTTCCTGCTTCATTATTTTAAGCAGTTCCGTGGTTTTCTCTTCGATGGCTTCCAGGTCGAAGGTGTGCCACTCGACGAACAGGCTATTCGTCTGCCGTTCGATCAACTCGAAGGTTTCGCGCCCGTTCAGCAGGTCGCCCTTGATGGTCAGGTAGCGGTAGAAGCGATGAATGGAGAGGAACTTGCTGAGCAGGATTTCCGCCCGGCCCGGAATCTCCGGGTGGTTTCCCGTTTCGGCGTTGTGGCAGTTCTCACAGGTTTTCCGCACGGTGTTGACGTTCAGAACGGTGGTGCTCACCGACGCATGGCAGGTCACGCAGTTCGGGCCCTGCCGCCTGTTCTTCCGCCGGGTCTTGAGGTGCCGGAAATGGGCGCTTTGCCGGTAATGCTCGTAGAACGCCTCGTGGCATTGGGCGCAGGTGCGGGGTATGTTGCGATAGTTGACCGGGCTTGACGGCTGAGCCGCGCCCAGCTTCGAGCTGCCGTGCGCCGCCGCTTTGACCCGGCCGCCGGGATTGCCTCCGTGGCAGTCGGCGCACCCAACCCCCTCCTGCGCGTGCACGGATTGCTCCCACAGCCTGAAGTAATCGAAGAGCTTCTTGTTGGTGACCTGAAAATCCGGATCCTTGTGGCATGCAACGCACGAACCCTCCCCGCCGTATGCAGGCGGCGCGCTCCAGGCGGCGGGCACAAGGATCGCCGGCATCAGCATGAGCCAAAGAAAGGGGCCCGCAAGGTCAGGGAAAACGCAATGTCCGTCTCGCGGAGATTTCATCGCCGCCTCCACTGGCCCGCCCTCCCCACCGGCAGGAATAATGACCCCCTTCCTTGCCTACCCCCCCGTAGGGTCCGGGGCACCGGCCATCGGCCCGGATTCTCTGAGCTCGCAGCCTTTCACGCATTCGTTCTTTCCGGGGCCGCCTGGCTGCGGGAAGGCAAAACGAGTCCGGCGCGCTTCGGCCGGCGCCTCCGGCATCACGCTTTTGCTGAAAAATCCGTGCCAGAGACGGGCTGTCCGGGAGGAAAGGGTGCACCGTTCCTTGCAATCCAACAAACTGAAATAATGGAGATTAATTCGGCAGGCACCATTCCCGCAAGGCCATCATGGAAAGGCTTGTGCCGGCCCCCGGCCCCCGCCCGAGGCAATTCGCCCGCATAGGGGATACCCCGCCCCATTACGGCCGGGAGAAGCCTTGGGCCGGACGCCGGCCTGACCGGCACGTGCCTGCCGTAGCCCGTCTCTAACGCCTTGGCCCCTGTTCCGCCGCCCGGCCTCCCCGACCGCGTCTCATGCGGAGCCCGCCTCCGCCCCTGCGATCCTTGACGATCGGCCCCGATGGGTGAGATGCTTCCGGCCTGACAAATTTCCCTGCATGGCACCCGGTCAACGGGGAGACAGCCGGCGCCGGGTGCGCATGGAACCCGCGCCGCCGCTATGCGCCATCCGTGACAGGCAGCCCGCCCATGGCGGACGATCTTCGCTCCACAATCCAGCAGTTCATGGCGGCGCACACCACCCTGTCCTTGGCGACGGTGGACGCCGCAGGGCTTCCCCACGCCGCCTCCCTGTTTTTCGCGGAGGAGGAAAACCTGTCGTTGATATTCGTTTCCGAACCCACGGTGCTGCACAGCCGCAACGTCGCATCGCAGCCGCGGGTTTCGGCCACCATCGCCGCGGACGGTCAGCTCTGGCAGGGCATCCGGGGCGTGCAACTGGAAGGCGGGTGCGCCCTGCTGTCCGAAGCCGAGGCCCAGGCCGCCTGGGAGGTCTATGCGGCCAAGTTTCCTTTTGTGAAACAGGACGAGACCCTGGTCCGGCGGCTGCGGGAAAGCGGCTTTTACCGCATCCGGCCCGCGTGGATCAGGCTGGTGGACAACACCCGCGGTTTCGGCTTCAAGGAAGAGCTGGTGCTTGCGCCGGAATCA
>CBDUSX010000519.1:0-2080 GCA_965369935.1 uncultured bacterium | reverse complement strand
GGCCAGCCGGCGGTGTAGTCGCTCACCCCGATCAGCAGGGCGTGGCTGCCCCGGTACAGGTTGACCTGCTTGCCCTGTGCGGTGCGCACGGGGACGACCCCGATCCCGCGGGTGCGCCGGGCGGCTTGTCCGGTTGCCGCGGCGAGGAGAAGAACGAGGGAGAGAAACAACGAAACCGCGGCGGGCGTTGAAACCAGCCTTCTTGTCCACAACGTGAACATAAACCGCCCCCGCTTGAATTCCCCAACGGTGCTTAGACCGGTGCGGCGGCCGCAAGGCCTGAGGATTCGACCGCCTTGTGCCGTATCACGTGCCTGTTCCACGCAGGCTGAAATCTTACCCGTTTCAGCCCGATCGGGTCAATTGAATGGCAAGGACGGCAGTAGGGTGCTACCCCGCTTCATAATCTAACAAAGGGTCAAGCCAGAAACGCGCTCAGAATGGCGCTGGCGGCTTCGTATTTCAAAGAATCGGGTTACCGGTCATGGTGATTAACCACGCCCGCCTGCCCCGGAATCATTCCTGTATTGTTCGAACAGTTCTTCGGCCTTCGCCTTGATTTGCTTCAGCCAGTTGCCCGTGCCATAGATTATGTCGCCCTCTCCACTAACCTCGTACGTGTCCCTGTCCAGATTGCTCATATCGATGAGATATAACGTGAATATGGCGAGGTCGTAATTGTGCTCAGGCACTTTGTTGATCTTGTACATCACGACGGCGTCCACCCCCAACGCCCTGGCCTTGCCGATTACGAAGTCTCGATCGGGATCCTTTGAGAACAGTCCTTCCCAGCCATTGTCCCGCCAAGCCTCCTGCTCCAATTTGGGCCGGTGGCGATAATTAAAACCGAGGGAAGTTCCTTTACCGCCGGCTTGTAGGAGCAGTCCGTTGATCTTGTTGGCCAGATCAACTTCGGACAACCCCACCGCCTCGGGCAAATGCGGGGCGAATCGCTCAGGGAAGATGGCCACCCTGATACCTCCTGCCCTGCCCCTCGGGAGAGGCATGCCGGGCGCGGCAGCGGGAATTGCCGCTTTTGCGACGGCAGGTGGCGGGGTGCGGGCTTTCATGGTCGGCTTTGCGGTCGCGGAAGGAACTCCCAGCTTGCGCAGCTTCAGTCGGGCCAGTGCGGAAAATCGGCCCTTGGGAAACTCCTCCAGAAAGGCCTTGAAATCCAGAGGATCACGAGAGCCCTTGATGGTGTTCCAAAATTCCTCCTCCGCGTTGATGGTGATGGGCGATGCAGCGGGACGTCCGGCCCCGGCGGCGGCCGCTGCAACCACAGGCGATGCGGGTTTGGCGACGGCTGGTGAAACGAACACGAAATCCCCCTCGTCCAGTTCCGGGTCCTTGATTTTGCCGTACTGGGGGGTCTGGCCGCTGTTGTAGCCCAGCACTTTCTCGTGCAGGTACTGCCCCAACTCCGTGGCGGTTACGTAGCCGTCTTTGTTGATGTCCCCGCCGCCCTGGATCGCGCGGATGAAGGTGGGCAGGAATACGCTGCGCGCAGGAACTTCCTCCCCCGCCGAGCCGGCGGTGATGAACTGCCGCACCGGGCGGGTGGTCTTGTCGGTGATGTGGCGCGGGGCGGGCAGGGCGCGCGATTTGAAGATGGTGCCCGAGAAACAGGAATCGAACAGAAACAGGGCGTGCTTGGCCTCGATCTCCCGCGCCCAGGTCTGCACCTTGCTCATGCTGAGCGACTGGCGCACAAAGCCCTTCTCGTCCTTGTTGGGGTTGGGGGCGTCGGTGGGCACCAGGTAGCCTTTCTGCCGCCTGCCGACCTTGCGTGTGTAGCCGTGACCCGAATAAAAGAACAACAGCCGGTTTTCCGGATCAAGGCCGTACTTGTCGATGAAGCTCTCGAATGCCTTTTCCAGCGCCTCGCCCTTGGGGTTCATGACCCTGGTCACGCTGAAGCCCTTGCCCAGCAGTGTTTTTTCCAGGCGCCGTATTTCGCCGGGAACGCTCTCCAGATCGGGCCAGCCGGCGGTGTAGTTGCTCACCCCGATCAGCAGGGCGTGGCTGCCCTTGTAGAGCTGCACCGCCTTGCCGTCCCGCTGCGTCACCCGCACCACCT
>CBDUSX010000518.1:0-2086 GCA_965369935.1 uncultured bacterium | reverse complement strand
GGACAAGTAGTAACCCGGATGGTCCCGGCAGGGGGCAAGTTCAGATCCTTCAAGATTAAGTCACGAAGTGGTACGATAACTGGGGATAGATCACCCGGTTGGGATTTCGCCGCCGGTAAGGTTGGCACCCCTGCCCAGGGACGAAAGCGAAAAGATTTCGGCTCACGGATTTGTTTCGCGAACCTGGTCCCGAAAGGTTCTTGTCTCGAAAGCAGCGGCGCAAAACCACGCCACCTGCCGGATTGGAGATTGAAAATGGCTGAAGCAAAGGCTCCAACGCTGGAAATCGAAGAGGCCGAAACCGATGTGCTTGTACTTGGCGGCGGTATTGCGGGTCATCGCGCCGCCGTCGCGGCCGGGGAAAAAGGGTTGCGGGTGGCAATGGCGTATATCGGCCACGGGGCCTCTCCTTTCATTATCGGGATTAATGTTCCCTTGGGCGGTGGCGAAATCCAGGATTCGAGTGAGGCCTATTTCGACGACATGGTCAAGGGAGGCTATCACCTGAACGATCATAGGCTTGTGCGGGTACTGACCACGCAAGCGATCGATGCGCTTCACGAGTTGGAGACGCTGGGGGTTCCCTTCGAACGCGCAGGAGATGAATACCTGCGGCGGCACCTTTCCGGGAGCACCTACCCGCGTTCGGTTTACACCCGGGAGGCTGTCGGGAAGGTTATCCTGGATCATCTCGCCGTTCGCTGCCGGGAGCTTCGCGCCCAGGTTTGGTCCGGTTGGAAGGTGGTCGCACTCATGAAGGACAATGCCGAGGTGGTCGGAGCCGTTTTGCTCAGACCGAGCCAGGAAAAACTAATCGCGGTTCGAGCCCGCGCGGTGGTCTTAACCATGGGCGGCATCGGCCGCATTTATGAGGACAGCACCTATCCGGCCGATATTGCTGCTGATTCCTATGCCCTGGCCCTCGATGCGGGTGCCCGCCTTATCGATATGGAGTTCGTTCAGTTCGAGCCGCTGGTGACTCTGCTCCAGGATGAGGAGAACGGCGCGAATATGGAATTGCCCACTGGCATGCTGGGCGATGGAGCCCACCTGTTGAATGCACAGGGCGAGCGATTTATGTTCCGCTATAATCCCGAGCACGGCGAAAAGCAGATTGAAAAGGCCCGGCTGTCGCTGTGTATCCAAAAGGAAATCGACGAAGGACGGGGTTTCCCCGGCAACACCGTTTTAATGGATACCACGGTAGTCTCCAGCGACAGGTTGGAAAGTTATGTCTCACAGGTCAAGCGCCTGCGTGCCGCCGGCGTCGATCCCGCACGCGAAATGCCCCATGTCAGGCCCGCGACCCACAGCCAGATGGGTGGGGTCTTCATCGACGAAAACTGCTGGTCGCAGGTTCCGGGATTATACGCGGCAGGCGAAGCGGCTGGCGGTGTGCATGGCGCCAGCCGGCTGGCCGGCAACGGAGGCAGCGACGCTGTGGTTTTTGGTGCCGTAGCCGGCCGCGCCGCCTCCGAGGGACTGCTCGCACATGGCGATAGGGATTGGAGACGGATTCAGAGCGAGGCTGTCGAACCGCTACGCGCCGCGACAGGACGGCAAGGCGAGATGACCCCGGAGGAGGTTAAAGCCACCGTCCGCCGGGTGATGATCCAGTGTGCCGGGCTTTATCGGGAGCGGGACGGGTTGGCTGCGGGCATTGGGGAACTGGAACAGCTACGGCGAAACGTCGAGCAGGGACTACGGGCCGGCGATCTCAACGCTGCTTCACGGGCACTGGAAGCGCGCAATATGGTAGCGGCCGGGCGCATTATTGCCACCGCCGCCCTGACCCGATGCGAAAGCCGGGGTGCACATCAAAGGCTGGATCATCCACACCAGGATGAAGAGCATTGGCGGAAGCATGTGGCGTTCCAGGGAAACAGCCAGGGAGAACTTGTGCCCGAGTTTATCCCGATTCATTAATCAACTGCCGGCTTGGAATCGATACGCCCTGCCGGATAACAGGAAGGGCTGGCGTCCTCACATCAAGGATTGCGGGCCCGGAGTGGGGAAGGACGCACTTTGGGGGGAGGACGGCGCAACCGTGAGAATCATTGGGGAACAATAAGGAGAGTGATGTGGA
>CBDUSX010000517.1:0-2092 GCA_965369935.1 uncultured bacterium | reverse complement strand
GAAAACCCGTTATCATTCCGTGGGAGCGGCCGCGCGGCGGCCCACCACCAGGGAATCCGCCGCGGCCAGCGCCTCTGTACGAAATTCCGTACGAAATTGCATGTTTCTTATCACATCTCGATTTTGCTGCAAAGCCGCCCGGGGCACCGAAAATGACTCCTCCTCCCACCCTGCCTTACGCCACTTCCGGCCTGCCGGGCTGCGGTGGACTGCTCAAGCAGGCGCCGGAGGACTTCGTCGTGGAGGAATTGCCGAAGTACCTGCCCGCGGGCTCGGGTGAGCACCTGTACTTGTGGATCGAAAAGCGCGGGCTTTCCACGGCTGATGTGACCCATCGCATCTGCCGCGAACTGGGCCTCGCACCCGGCCAGGTCGGGCGCGCCGGCCTGAAAGACGCCCGTGCCCTGACACGGCAATGGCTGTCCCTGCACAGCCCCGCGGAGCTGCCCCTGCACCGCCTGGAGTGTCCCGAGTTGCGTATTTTGCGCGTGGCGCGGCATGGCAACAAGCTCCGCCCCGGACATTTGACCGGCAACCGTTTCCACATAACCGTGCGCGACGCGGCGCCCCCCGCCGAATTTACCGAACTGGCGGACAAGCTCGGCCGGGAGGGATTTCCCAATTACTTCGGCGAGCAACGCCTTGGCGCGGACAACCGCAACGCCAGGGAAGGGAAGTCACTCGTCGCGGGGGCCTTCGCGAGGCGCATCCCGCCGGACCGTGCGCGCTTCCTGACCAACGCCTATCAGGCGGCTCTGTTCAACGCCCTGCTGGCCCGGCGCCTCCTGGACACCGAGGGCCTGGGACACATGCTGGCCGGGGACGTGGCGGTCTTTCACGCGTCCTCCTCCTGTTTCGCCGTGCATTCCGCTGACCTCCCGAACGTACAGACCCGCGCCGGGGAGGGCGAGATATCCCCGTCCGCGCCGCTGTTCGGATACAAGGTGCTCCTGGCCGAGGGCCGTCCGGGCACCTGGGAACGGGAATTGCTCGCCACCGAAGGCCTGGAACTATCCGCCTTCCGCGCCCACAGCAAGCGGCTCTCCGCCAAGGGGGAGCGCCGCCCCGTGCGCGCGTTCGCGCAGGATTTCTCCTGGGAGCTAGGCCGCGCGGCCGGCGCCCCATGCCTGCGGATTTCCTTTACCCTGCAAGCCGGCGTGTATGCCACTTGCCTGCTGCGCGAGTTGATGAAGAACGACGCCCTGGGCTATTCCCTGCCCCAGGCGACCCCGCAACCCCAGCCCCAGGCTCCCCATGCCCCGTAGCCGCTCCCGCCCGGAGCAACCCGCCCAGCCGCCGGTAAAGGCTCCGGCGGTGAGTTGGTTTCCACCCCACATGCACCGGGCCCAGAAAAGGCTGGCCCGCGAGATCAAGCACGTGGACGTGGTGTTGGAACTGCGTGATGCGCGGCTGCCCGAGACCTCGGGCAATCCCGAGCTGGAGCGGCTGGCTGACCGTAAAAAACGTCTTTTGTTGTTCAACAAGGCCGCCCTGGCCGATGCGGCGCAAAACCGCCGTTGGCAGGCACATTTCCGCGAGCTCGGTTTTTCCGCCCTGTTCCTGGATGCGGACACCGAAAAGGGCCTGAACCTGATCTACCCACTGGTGCAGGAGCTCGTCGCGCCGCGCCTGGAAATCCTGCGCACGCGCGGCATCCGCCCGCCCATGCAGCGGCTGATGGTGGTGGGCATGCCCAACGTGGGCAAGTCCACCCTGATCAACCGCATGGCGCGCGGCAAGAAACAGAAAACCGCGCCGGAGCCCGGCGTCACCAAGGCGGTATCCTGGGTGCAGCTAAGGGGCAAGTACCTGTTGATGGACACGCCCGGCGTGATGCTCCCGCGGCTGGAAGACCCGCGGGCGGCCTTCAGACTGGGCTGGATCGGCGCGATCAGAGACAAGATCTTCGGGGAGGAACGGCTGGCCACCGCCCTGCTGGACGACCTGGGAACACCGTTGGCGTCCGCCCTGACCACTCAATACGGGATCGAGGTCTCCCCGGCGGCGGGCGGCGCGAGCCTGTTGGAGACCATTGCTCTGCACCGGGGCCTGCTGCGCCCTGGCGGCGGCGCGGACCTCAATCGGGCGGCGG
>CBDUSX010000516.1:0-2096 GCA_965369935.1 uncultured bacterium | reverse complement strand
ATCAGGTTGGCCTGGCCGTCCAGGGTCAGGTCGTCGTGCAGCCCGGCCGCGTGCCGGTAGGCGGCCAGGCAGCCCACCATGGCCGCATTGTCCGTGCACAATTGCGGGGGCGGGTAGTACAGCTTCAGCCCGGCTTCGGCGCAGGCCTCCTCGAAGGCCCCGCGCAGCTTTTTGCTGGCCGCCAGCCCCCCGGAGACGGTGACGGCCTCCACCCCAAGCTGCCGCGCTGCGCGCACGGTCTTGACGGTCAGCACCTCGGCCACGGCGGCGAAGAAGGCCGCCAGCACCGGCCCTTCCTCCACGTCAGGGCCGTGATCGCGCAGGAAATAGAGCACGGCGGTTTTCAGCCCGCTGAAGGAAAAGTCCAGCCCGGGGTCTTTCAACAAGGGCCGCGGGAATTGATGGGGCCCCGGCGCATGGGCCAGGGCCAGGGAATCCACCACCGGCCCGCCGGGCATGGGGTGGCCGAACATCTTGGCCACCTTGTCCACGCATTCCCCCGCCGCGTCGTCCACGCTGCGCCCCACCACCCGCCACTGGAAGTGATCCTGCTGATGGATCAGCAGGGTGTGGCCCCCGGCGGCCACCAGATGCACCAGCGGAAAGGGCAACTCCCCGTGCTCCAGGAAGTTGGCGTAGGGATGGGCCTCGATGTGGTTGATGCCGATCAGCGGAATGCGCAGTTGATAGGCCAGGGACTTGGCCACCGTCACCCCCACCAGGATGGCCCCCAACAGCCCTGGCAAATTGGAGACCGCCACCCAGTCCAGCGCCCCGAACGCTACCCCGGCATCGGCCATGGCGCGTTCGATGAGCGGGTGAATCACTTCCAGGTGCTTGCGCGAAGCCCGCTCGGGCACCACCCCGCCGAACTCCGCGTGGTCGGTGTACTGGGACAGGGTGACGTTGGCCAGCACCTCCCGCTTGCCGCGCAGAACGGCCACGGACGTGTCGTCGAAGGTGGTGTCTATGGCCAGCCCTAGCGCTTCCATGTGCGGAACGCCTCCGGCTTGAGATAGATCGGCTCCACGGGCGGCAGGGGGCCGCTGCCGCAGGCGCGATGAATGCGCAGGCCCTCGCCCAGCAGCAACTCCCCGTCGGGATGGGGACGGGCCAGGGGCGCAGGGCTCAGCCGCGCCAGGTCCTGCTCGTGCCCCGGCTGTTCGGGCGCAAAGCGCCGCAGCACCACCGGCGCCTTGCCCGCCAGATTCGGCAGTTCGGCCAGGGTGGTCATCGCCATGCCGCCCAGGGGCTCCAGCCCCTGCGGCCCCCACCGGTAGGAGGCGTGATAGACCTCGTCCCGCACGCAGTTGAGGGCGGCGTGAAAGGGCCGCTCGGGCTCCGGCTTCGTCTGGGCCGCCAGCAGGCGCAGGGTGTCCACCCCCACCAGCGGGCGGCCCTGCACCATGGCGATGCTTTTCGCCACCGCCAGGCCGATGCGCGTGCCCGTGAAGGAGCCCGGCCCGCAGGCCGCCACGATCAGGTCCAGCGCCCCCAGGGTCAGCCCCGCGCCGGCCAGCAGGCCTTCCAGCACCAGCAGGATGGTGCGGTTCATCTCTGTGCCGGCGGGCTTGTAGTGGTTGGCGGCCAAGCGGCCGTCTTTCAGCAGGGCCAGCCCCAGATAGTCGGAAGTGGTGTCAATGGCCAGGGCGTTGGTCACTGGGGAAACTCCAGCACCCGCACCTCGTTGCCCGACTGATCCAGGAAGCGCTGGAAATCCTCCCGGGACACGGCCAGGGTGGCCGTGTTGACGTTGGGATGGTAGTGCAGCATCTCGTGGCGCAGCAGGCCCGCATCCAGGATCACGATCACCTCCCCGGCCTCGTCGTTGATGATGCCGAAGGGCGAGACCGAGCCCGGCTCGAGCCCCAGGTATTTCATCAGGCGCTCCGGCGAGGCGAAGCTTAGGGAGGATTCCCCCAGCAGCCCCTGCATTTTTTTGATGTCCACCTTGCGGTCGGATTCCACCACCAGCAGGTAGTGGCGCTTGCCCTTCTTGTTGCGGAGAAAGAGATTCTTGGTTCTGCCGCCCTGCAGCTCTCCCCGGTGCCGGTCCGCCTCCTCCACGGTGAACACCGGCGGGTGCTCGTACTTCT
>CBDUSX010000515.1:0-2097 GCA_965369935.1 uncultured bacterium | reverse complement strand
TCGCGCAGGGTGATGACCGCGTTGGTAAGGGCGAGCGTGCTGGTCTCCTTTATGCGGGCGTTCAGTATAATCCGCCCCTGCTCCCGCCACATGTGCGTCTCCAGGGTCTGGCCGGGGATGACCGGGGCGGAAAACCGCGCCTGAAAGCGCGCGATCCGGGTGGGGTCTCCGTCCAGGGCGGAATCCACCACGGTCTTGCAGACCACGCCGAAGGTGCACAGGCCGTGCAGGATCGGCTTGTCGTAGCCCACCCGCTTGGCCACCTCCGGGTCCGTGTGCAGGGGGTTCTCCTCGCCGGAGGCTATGGCATAGAGCAGCGCCTGCTGGGGCACGGTGGCGGCCTCGGCTATGATGTCCGGCGCTCGTTCGGGTGGAAAGGATTCGGGCTTGGGGCTGGGGGGCCCGCCGAAGCCGCCCTCTCCCCGCACGTAGCTGGAGCGGCGGTTGGTGAAGAGCAGGTTGCCCTCTGTGTCGCGGGTTTCGATCTCCGTCACGATCAAGGCGCCCTTGCCTTTGTCGAATATGTCGGCGATGCGCACGGTATTGACGACGTCGGCTTCCGGCGGCACATGACGGTGCAGGGTCAGGTCGTGCTCCCCGTGCACCCGCATGTCCGGATCGAATTCCAGCCCCGGCAGGGTGTGCAGGATGTCCGTGACGCCCGAGGTGGGCACCACCGCGAAGGTGGGCAGAATCTTGAGCGGTCCCACTCCGGCATAGGCCAGTTCGCGGGGGTGGTCCTGCGGATTTCCCGCCCCCAGGCTCAACTGATAGAGCACGATGTCGTCCCGCTTCCAGACGGTGCGGCCCGCGGTGAATTCATGGCCCAGGGCCCGCCTGGGATCAATTGGCATGGTTTTATCCTTTCCCGCCCTCGTCCGAAATACCTGCCACCCGCCGTGGCGCCTGCCGTGGCGCCTCCCGCGGTGTCTTCCGCGCAGCCGCGGGCGGAGCGGATCTGCGCGAGTGTGCAATGCGGTTCAGTTGCTTGCACGCAATTTATCACGGGAGCCACGGGGAAGGCCAGCGGGCACGGAATTTTGGGCAGCGGCGGGCGCAGTGGTCCCGGCAGCGGTCACGGCAGGAGGGAGGGTTCTGGGGGAATTGTAAGGCAGCGCGGGCGGCATGCGGGATGGCCGGGAGGGCTTGGGCGCCCTCCCCGCCGGGGATGACCGTCCGGAGATTACGCCGTCTGGGCTTTCTTGGCCTTGATCAGGGCCGCGCTGTTTTCGCGCAGCCGCTCGATGGCGGCGGCCGTGTTGTCCGTCTTCACGTCGGACATGATGTCGCCCTGCATGGCTTCGGTCAGCATGTCGAAGGCTTCCTTGACGCACTGCAGTTCCTGCAGGTTGTAATTGTCCAGCGCCCGGTCGATTATCTGGAACAGCGGGCAGTCCCCCGCGGTACCCCAGACGGCCAGGGCGATGCCCATCACGTCGTTGTACAGCTTCATCTCCGCGTAATATTCCTTGCTCTCTTCGATAATCATGGTCACCCCTTTCGTTGAATCTGCGAATTGATCACGCATCTGCCAAGGGGAGATGCCAGAACCGTTCCAAGGCGACGCAATAATTGTGAAGAATTTTTGTGGGGCTTGGACGAAGGTAAGCGGCTGATTTCATGCGGAAAACTGCAAGCCGGGAACGCCGCCCCACCGCTGATATCTCACGCAAAGCTTGTCCTGAGCGAAGCCGAAGGGACGTGAGGCGGACGGGGGAGGGGAGGAGGTGATCCTCCGGCAATCAATGTCGGGGCGCACGGCTGTTGCGCCTCGTGGATGGGCGGGCGGGGAAACAACCCCCGGGAGCGGGCTGAGGGGCCTGCACCCGGGGGCTGTATTCGCGGACGGACGTGGATTTCAGGTCAGAGAGAGGAGACCACGCCGCCCACGATCATCACAGTGAAGATGGCCGCAAAAAACAGGGCCACAAAGTTCTTCTTGACGAATGCTCCCATTGCATACCTCCAGGGTAAAATTGGCCGGCGGACGGCCGCCGACGGATTCCATTGAAAAGACTCCATTGAAAAGACGCTTCTCGCCTGTCAGGCAAATCGGCCCGGTTCCGGCTGTTTCAGGCAGAACCGTCCAGGCGGCGC
>CBDUSX010000514.1:0-2104 GCA_965369935.1 uncultured bacterium | reverse complement strand
TGGCGGTGGATTTGGTTGGTGCCTTCCCAGATTTGGGTGATCTTTGCGTCGCGCATCAGCCGTTCCACGCGATAGTCCTTGATGTAGCCGTAGCCCCCGTGCAGTTGCACCGCCTCGGTGGTGACGCGCATGGCCAGGTCCGAGGCGCGCAGCTTGAGCATGGAGGCCTCGATGCCGATGTCGCTCTCCCCCGCATCGGCCAGGGCGGCCACGTGCCACAGCCAGGCCTCGCACTGGGCCAGTTCCGTGGCCAGGTCGGCCAGCAGGAACTGGATGCCCTGGAATTCCACGATGCGCCTGCCCGACTGCTTGCGCTCGTTGATGTAGGCCACCGCGTCCTCGAAGGCCCCGCGGGCGATCCCCAGGGCGTGGGCGGCCACGCTGGGGCGGGAGCGGTTGAGGGAGGCCAGCAGCAACTTCAGCCCCTGGCCCGGTTCTCCCAGCAGGTTGGCGCGGGGCACCTCGCAGTCGGCGAACTCCAGGGTCACGGTGCTGGAGGCGCGCATGCCCATCTTGTCCTCCTTGCCCAGCACGTTCAGGCCGGGCGCGCCTTTTTCCACGATCAGGGTGGAGATGGCCTCCTTGCCGTCCCCCAGGCCCTCCCACTTGCCGAACAGCAGGTACAGGTCGGCCACGTCGCCGTTGGTGATGAAGGTCTTTGTGCCGTTGACGACGATCGTCTCCTCCCGGGGCGTGAAGCGGGTGGTCATGCCCGTGGCGTCGGAGCCGGCGGACGGCTCGGTGATCACCAGGGAGGCCAGCCCGCCCTCCAGCATCACCGGCAGCAGGCGCTTGCGCTGATCCTCCGTGCCGAAATCTATCACCGGCTTGACGGCGTGGAAGTTGGTGGCCCAGATGACCCCGGTGGAGGCGCAGGCCTTGCTGATCTCCCGCACGCAATGCAGGTAACAGGCATAGCTCAACTCCGCGCCGCCGTATGCCGCGGGCACGAACATGGCGTTCAGGCCCAGGGCGTTGATGTCGGCGACGTTGTCCCAGGGAAACTCCCCCGAGGCGTCGTAGGCTGCGGCCCGCGGGGCCAGCTTGTCCCGGGCGAGGGCGCGCACGGACTCCAGCAGCAGTTTTTCCTCGCCGCTCAGGGGCGGGACGGCGTCCAGCCGTTCGAATACTTTCATGGCTCCGCTTCGTTGCTTTCTTGGAAGCTCTTGGTTCTACACGCTCAATTGGAACCGCCGATGAACGCGGATTAACACGGATTGAATAAAATCGGTTTTTTTTCGGCGTTTGTCGGCGTTCATCCGCGGTTGCCTTAGTGGGCGATAGTCTGGCCGCCGTCCATATAGATGGTCTCGCCGGTCATGAAATGCAGGGCTTCCTCGAACAGCGCCGCCACCAGCCGCGCCACTTCCTCCGGCGTACCGGGCCGCCCGGCGGGAATGCGCTGAATCAGGTAATCCCGCACCGAGGGGCGGCTGAGGAATTCCCGGTTCAGGTTGGTTTCGATGTAGCCCGGCGCGACGTTGATTACCGTGATGCCCTGGGTTGCCCACTCCACCGCCAGACAGCGCGTGATGGCGCCCACCGCGGCCTTGGAGGCGGCGTAGGCCAGGTTCTGGGGCACGCCCAGCCGGTCGAAGAAGGAGCCCATGTTGACGATCATCCCTCCGCCGCCCTCAACCAGCAGGGGATATGCCTCGCGGGCCACGATGAACACGCCGGTCACGTTGGTGCGCTGCACGGCCTCGAAGTCCTCCGTGGCCAACTCGGCGCTGGGGCCGCGGGTGTGATAGCCCGCGTTGTTGAGCACGCCGGCCAGCCCCCCGCCCCGCTTGGCCGCCGCGCCCAGGGCGCGGGCGACGCTCTGCTCGTCGGTGACGTCGCAGCGTTCGGCGATGATGCTCTTCGCCAGGCGTTTGGGCACGGGCAGCTCCTCGATGCCCTTGCCCGCGCGGGTCAGGCAGGCCACCTTGAATCCGCGCCGGGCCAGTTCCAGGGCGCTGCTGGCCCCCAGCCCGCGGCTGGCGCCGGTGACGGCGATGATGCCCCGTTTCTTCAGTTCAGCCATCAGGCTCCAGCGCTGTCTTTAGAACCGGTCTCGAAATTACGCGTGTGCCGCGTCCTTCCCTGCTTCTCCGCTCAGGAC
>CBDUSX010000513.1:0-2105 GCA_965369935.1 uncultured bacterium | reverse complement strand
ATGCCCAGCTGACCCCGGAATTCCGCCCGTCATAATTTCTTGTGGAGAATCCGTTTCTGGGGTACGCGCTTCAAGTGCAGCCACCTCACAGAGAAGCCGCTCCGTGACCACTCACCAAGACGGGCAAGCGCCGCCGGATTTGCTGGAGCCCCTGGCTCTCGGGCCCGCCACCATGGCCAACCGCATCGTGTTCGGGGCCCATCTGACCAATTTCGGCAAGGGCCGCCTCTTCACGCCCCGGCACCTGGCCTATTACGAGGCCCGCGCCGCCGGGGGCGTGGCCATGATCGTCGCGGAGGCGCTTACCGTGCATC
Source organism: uncultured bacterium (assembly GCA_965369935.1). GTDB lineage: Bacteria > SAR324 > SAR324 > SAR324 > JACQKK01 > JAPUIH01. The sequence continues at coordinate 1,791 of CBDUSX010000513.1, read as the reverse complement.
CGCTCGACTATCCCTACGAGCATGCGCCCCGCGGTGAATCGGACGAGATCGTTCCCTCCCTGGCCGGACTGGCGGAAGCCGTGCGCAGCGCCGGGACCCCGGCGCCCCCGCTGCTGTTGGTGCAACTGAACCACACCGGCGGCCAGTGCGCCGGGCGGCTGTTGCGGCAGTCCCCCTGGGCGCCTTCCCCCGTGCCGGACGTGGCCAGCCGCAAGATGGCGCGGGAAATGGCGCCCGATCAGATCGCCGAGGTGGTGGACGGGTTCGCCGCGGCGGCGGAAAGGGCCGTCCGGGCGGGGCTGGACGGGGTGGAAGTCAACGCCGGGCAGCACGCCCTGCTGCGGCAATTCCTTTCTCCCCTCACCAACTTTCGCGGCGACGCCCATGGCGGAAGCCTGGAAAACCGCATGCGGCTGCTGCGGGAGGTGATCGCCGCCGTGCGCGGCCGGCTGGGTGAAGGGAAAATCCTTGGGGTCAAGCTCTGCGGGGACGAGCTTGCGCCCTGGGGCGGTCTCACGCCGCAAGACGCAAGCGAGATCGCCGGCCTCCTGGCGGAGCAGGGGCTGCTGGACTACCTTTCCGTGCAGATCGGCGGGCCCTATTCCGTTCACATCACCGATGCGGGCATGCCCACCCCCCAGGGCCACGGAGCCGCCGCGGCGGGGGAGGTGCGCCGGGCGGTGGCGGGCCGCCTGCCGGTGTTCGCCGAGGGCCGCATCGAGTGCGAAGCTGCCGCCCGCGAGGCGCTGGCCCGGGGGCAGGCCGACGCGGTGATGATGACCCGCGCCCTCGTCTCCGATCCGCAACTGCCCGCCAAGCTGGCCGGCCGCGGTGAGGAGCCCCCGCGGCCCCACGTGGGCATGTTGCGCTACTTTTCCGTGCGGGGCGACTGGAACCGCCCCCTGGGTGACCTCAGCAATCCCCGCGCCGGGCGCGAGGCTGTCCTGCCTCCCGTTGCGCCGGTGGAGGCGCCCCGGCCCGCCCTGGTGATCGGGGGAGGGCCCGCCGGCATGGAGGCCGCGCTCACCCTGGCCCGCCAGGGCAGGCCGGTGCGGCTGCTGGAGGAGGGTGCGGCGTTGGGCGGATTGGCCCGCCAACTGGCCGGGCGCGTGCCCTCGCGCGCGGAGTTCGCGGGGCTGGTGGCCTACTACGAGCAGATGCTGGAGCGGCTGGGCGTCGCCGTGGAACTGGGGCGGCGGGTGGAGGGCTACGAAAGCTGGATGGACGAGTGCGGCGCCATTTATCTGGCCACGGGCGCCGCGTCCCATCCCCCGCCCTTCGCTACGGCGGGGGCGCCTCCGTGTCTTTCCGCCCGGGAACTGCTGGCCGGAGCGGGGGTTCCCGCGCAAGGCGGCTCCGCCGGGCGGGCCATTGTCGTGGACGGCGAGTACGGCTTCCGCATGGCCGCCGCGGTGGAACTGCTGCTGGAGGGCGGATATCAGGTGGACGTCTTGTGCGACGATTTCTACGTGGGGCGGGGGCTGGTGGAATCCGCGGAAATGCTCTGGTTCAACCGGGTGCGGGAGCGGGGAGCCGAATTTCATCCCCGCACGGTTCTGAAATCCATCAGCAAGGACGGGGTGGTATGCGCCGACCGCTTCTCGGGCACGGAGCGGACCTTCTCTCCCGTGGAGCTGCTGGTGCATGCCCAGCCGGAACTGCCGGCGGATGCCCTGCTGGCCGAACTGCGGGCCCGCCATCCCGCCGTGCTGCGGGTGGGAGATGTCCGTGCCCCGCGCCTGATGGGAGAAGCCATCCTCGACGCCCATCGCACGGTGCTGCTGGGCTGAA
>CBDUSX010000512.1:0-2111 GCA_965369935.1 uncultured bacterium | reverse complement strand
GAAAAATTCATGGCCATGGCCTTTTCCACCGCGGGGCGGGCGGAGATGGCATCGAACCAGCGCTTGACGTTGGGAAAGTCGCTTAAGTCCACTTCCTGCCATTCGAAACGCGCCACCCAGGGATAGGTGGCGATGTCGGCGATGGAGTACTCGTCCACCAGAAAGTCCCGGCCTTCCAGCCGAGCATCCAGCACGCCGTAGAGGCGCCGGTTCTCCTTGCCGAACCGCTCCAGGGCGTAGGGCACCTGCTCCTTGGCCGCGCGCTTGAAGTGATGCACCTGCCCGAAGATGGGGCCGATGCCGCCCATCTGGAACATCAGCCATTGCAGCACGTCGTAGTGCGCCCGAGGCTCCGTGGGCAGGAACTGGCCCGTCCTGTCAGCCAGATAGATCAGGATCGCGCCGGACTCGAACACCGTGTAGGGCTCGCCGCCGGGCCCGTCCTGGTCAATGATCGCCGGAATCTTGGAGTTGGGGTTGATGGCGATGAATTCAGGCGTGAACTGGTCGTCCTTGCCGATGTTGATGACGTGATGGGTGTAGGGCAGTCCGAGCTCCTCCAGCATGATGTAAATCTTGCGGCCGTTGGAGGTGTGCCAGGAATACAGGTCAATCATAAATTCCTCCCTGTGAGGCTGAAATCATTAAACAAATTGTGAATGCGGGCACCCGGGTGTGCGGAACACTTGAATTATGGAGCGCGACGGGAGTACATAGTGAACATAAACCTCGACGCCGTGCAAGCCAAAGCAAGGGGTGCCAGCCATGGGCGATGCCCACGACATGGGAGGTCTGCCCGCGGGGCCGGTTGACCGCGCGGAGCACGACAACACGTTCTTTGAAAAGCGGGTGGATGCCCTCTTGCGCCTGCTCTCCGACAACGAGCGGCGCATCATCCGCGTGGACGAGATGCGCCGGGGCATCGAATCCCTGCCGGATTACGCCAAACTCACCTACTACGAGCGTTGGGTCAAAAGCGCGGAGATCCTGCTCAAGGAAAAAGGCGTGCTCAGCGCGGAGGAGATCGCGCAGCGCATCGCGGACATTCAAAAAGAGAAAAATGCGTCCGGGCAGGATTGAGACCGGGCGGAGTGGAGGCGAGGAGGCAGGCGTTGTCACTGGAACTCAAACCCGAAGACAAGGTGCTGGTGCGCACGGGCGATCCCAGCGGCCATTGCCGCACACCCGCTTACCTGCGGGGCAAGCCGGGGGTGATTCACCGCAAGCTGGGCCAGTTCAGGAACCCCGAGCAACTGGCCTACGGCAAGGACGGCAAGCCCAAGCTGAACCTTTACCAGGTGCGCTTCGAACAGAAAACGCTCTGGCCGCGGTATGACGGCCCAGCGAAGGACACCCTGATCGCCGACATTTTCGAGCATTGGCTGGAAGCGGCCGAATAGCCGATAGGCAAATAACCTGGAGGCGAATATCCTGGAGGAACTGACATGTCAGATGCCCATGCCCACGGCCCCATCGAGGAAAATCCCGATGTCTTGCCGGAAAACATCCTGCTGGAACAGGCCCTGCGCGAACTGTTGATTGAACAGGGCGTGCTCACCGCGGCGGACGTGACGCGGCAGATGGAAGCGATGGACGCTATCACGCCGGCCATGGGAGGCAAATTCGTGGCGAAGTACTGGACCGATCCGGAATTCCGCAAGGCCGCCCGGGAAGACGGCAAGGCCGCCGCGGAGAGCATGGGCATTGACATGACCGTGGCCCCGGAACTGGTGATCCTGGAAAACACGCCCCAGGTTCACAACGTGGTGGTGTGTACCCTGTGCTCCTGCTATCCGCGCGCCATCCTGGGCGTGCCGCCGGCCTGGTACAAGAGCGTCGAGTACCGCTCGCGCACCGTGCACGATCCTCGCGGCGTGCTGAAGGAATTCGGCACGGAACTGCCCGAGGACGTGGAAATCCGCGTCTCGGACAGCACCGCGGACATGCGGTATCTGGTGGTGCCGATGCGGCCGGAGGGCAGCGAAAACATGCCGGAAGAGGAACTTGCGGAACTCGTCACGCGGGACAGCATGATCGGCGTCTGCCAGGCCAGGCCGGTGGGAGAAGCCTGAGCGCGCCTCCGCTTTCAGCAGGAATACATCTAACGGGCG
>CBDUSX010000511.1:0-2124 GCA_965369935.1 uncultured bacterium | reverse complement strand
CACCGGCCCCCAGGGAAAGCATGAAGCAGGAGATCGAATACCGTACGTCCGTATGCGCCCACGACTGCCCGGACACGTGCAGCGTCAAGGTGGGGGTGCGGGCGGGGCGCATCGTCTCCGTCGCCGGGGACGAGGCCCATCCCATCACCCGCGGGCTGCTTTGCGGCAAGGTCAGCCGCTACGCGGAGCGGGTGTATTCGCCCCTGCGCATCAAAACCCCCCTGCGGCGCAGCGGGGCCAAGGGCGAGGGCCGCTTTTCCCCCATCTCCTGGGAGGAGGCCCTGGACGAGATCGCCACGCGCTTCCGTGACATCATCGCCGAGCACGGGGCGGAGGCCATTCTGCCCTACTCCTACGGCGGCACCGTGGGCCAGATCGGCTTTTACATCGGGCACCGCTTCTTCCACCGCCTGGGGGCCAGCCGCCTGGAGCGCACCATCTGCACCGGCTCCGCCGTGGAGGGCTTGCGCATGACCATGGGCATCGGGCTGGCCTCGGACATCGAGGAAATCGCCGATGCGAAGCTGATCCTGGTGTGGGGCCTCAACGCGGTGGCCTCCCACGTCCACCTGATGCCCTTCATCCGGGACGCCCGGCGTGCGGGGGCACGGCTGGTGGTGATAGACACCTACCGCAACGCCACCGCCCGCCAGGCGGATTGGTTCATCCCCGTGCGTCCGGGCACGGACGCGGCCCTGGCCCTGGGCATGATGCGGGTCATCATCGCGGAAAACCTCCACGACGCCGCCTTCATTGACCGGCACACCATCGGGTTCGAAGACCTGCGCGAGGCCTGTGCCGCCTACACGCCGGAGCGGGTGGCGGAGATCACCGGCGTGCCCGCGCCGGATGTGGTGGCCCTGGGCCGCGCCTACGGCGAAAGCGAGGCTGCCTTCATTCGTCTCGGGCTGGGCCTCTCCCGCCACGGCAACGGGGCCATGACCGTGCGCACCATCTCCTGCCTGCCCGCGCTCACCGGGGCCTGGGAGAAGAGGGGCGGGGGCTTGCTTTGCTTCGGCTGGGGCTCGGTCTGCCAGAACCAGAACTACCTGCGCTACCCTGCCCCGGAAGACCCTCCGGCGCGCACCATCAACATGGTGCGCCTGGGCGAGGCCCTGCTGGAGGCGCGCGATCCGGAGATCCGGGCGCTCTACGTGTACAACTCCAACCCCGCCGCCGTGGTGCCCGAGCAGGCGCGGGTGCATCAGGGGCTGCTGCGGGAGGACCTGTTCTGCGTGGTGCACGAGCAACTCAGCACCGATACGACGGATTTCGCCGATATCGTGCTGCCGGCCACCACCTTCATGGAGCACGACGACCTGCTGGCCAGCTACGGGCACAACTACCTGCAGCTTTCCCGTGCGGCCATCGAGCCGGAGGGGGAGGCCAGATCCAACCTGGACACCTTCTCCCTGCTGGCGCGGCGGATGGGACTGGAGGATCCCCTGTTCCGGCAATCCTTCTCCCAGGTCGCCGGGCGCATGCTGGCCGAGGCGGAGTTCGAGACCAACGGGGACGCCCGCGCAAAGCTGGACGCCGGCCGGCCGGTGAAGATGCCCTTTCCCCCCGCCCCCTGGCGCGAGGGGCTGGCCACGCCCTCGGGCAAGTTCGAGTTTTTCTCGAGCAAGATGGAAGCGCTGGGGCACTCCCCCGTGCCCGCCTTCGTGCCCTCGCAGGAGGGGCATCTGGAAAACGGCCTCAAGGCCCGCTACCCCCTGCAACTGGTGACGCCGCCCTCCCAGCATTTTCTGAACTCCAGCTTCGGCGAGTCGGACACCTCCCGCCGCCTGGAGCGAACGCCGCGCATCAAGCTCAACCCGGCCGACGCCGCGGCGCGGGGCCTGGCCGACGGCGCGCCCTGCCGGGCCTTCAACGGCCGCGGGGAATGCTTCCTCACCGTGGAGGTGACTGAGGATGCGCCCCCAGGCACCGCCGTGGCCGAATCCGTGTGGTGGCCCCGGCTGCATCCCGGGCGCAAGGGCATCAACCAGCTCACCTCCGCCGAGCTGACGGACCTGGGCAACTGCGCCCGCTTTCATGACGGCTTGGTGGAGGTGGAAGGAGCGGAACCGCGGGGCTGAATTCAGAGTTTAACCATCTGCATCCGAACCGCGGGGAAGGACG
>CBDUSX010000510.1:0-2139 GCA_965369935.1 uncultured bacterium | reverse complement strand
TTGGCGATGATGTTGCGCTGCACCTCGGAGGTGCCGCCGCGGATGGTGGCGGCGCGGATGTTGGTGTCGTGATGGGCCGTCTCGCCGTCCTCGGATTCGAAGGGCGAGTCCTCCCAGACCGTGCCCAGCGGCCCCATCACTTCCTGGTGCAGGTCCACGATTTTCTGCATCAGTTCCGCGCCCATCATCTTGAAGATCATGGTTTCCGGACCGGGGGCCTCTCCTTTTTGCATCCTGGTCAGGGCCCGGAAGCGGGTGTAGCGCATGCAGTCAATGTCCATCTCCATGGACACCACCTTTTTGCGCAGCCGGGCGTCGTCCCACACCACGCCGTTGCCCGCCGGCTGCTCCCGCGCGCTGGCCTTCAGGTTGTCCACGGCCTGGGCTATCCGGTAGGGATCGGAGGTGGGGTGCATGAAGCGCTCATGACCCAGCAGGGCCTTGGCCACCGTCCAGCCCTTGTTGAGTTCGCCCACCAAATGGTGCTTCGGCACGAACACGTTGTCGAAGAAGGTCTCGTTGAAGTGGTGGAAGCCGTCAATGGTGATGATGTTGCGGATGGTGATGCCGGGCGTGTTCTTCAAATCGCAGAGCAGGAAGCTGATGCCGTCCTGCCTGCGCTCCGCCTTGGAGTCGGTGCGCACCAGGACGAATATCCAGTCGGCCACGTGGGCCTTGGAGGTCCAGATTTTCTGGCCGTTGAGCACGAAGCCCTCCTCCGTGACTTCGCACTTCAGGGCCAGGCTGGCCAGGTCCGAGCCCGCCTGGGGCTCCGAGTAACCCTGGGCCCAGGTGATTTCGCCGCGCAGGGAGGGCCCCAGGAATTTTTCCTTCTGCTCCTCGCTGCCGTAACGCATCAGGATCGGCCCCAGCATGTCCAGCCCGGTGGTGTGGCGGTCGGGCACGCCGGCGCGGTCGCACTCCTCCCTGAAGATCACCATCTGTCCCAGGTCAAAGCCCGCGCCGCCGTGCTCCACCGGCCAGTGTGGAGCAAGCCAGCCCTTTTCGGCCAGGGCCGCCTCCAGGGGCGCCAGGTCTTCGGCGGACAGCCCGGGACCCTGCACGATGCCCTGGCGCAGGCCTTTCAGGTTCGCGGGCACGCTCTTCCCGATCCATTCCCTGACCTCGCCACGGAAGGCCGCCTGCTCCGGGGTGTCGTTGATGTTCATGCTGCTCTCCGCGATCTATGTCTCTGAATCTATATCCCGGTGGCCGCGCTGGAGTCTTGCTTCCCGGCGCGCCGGCGCAGATTCAAGACGCGTATTTCTTGCTCAACTCGTCGAACTTCGCCAGTTCCAGCAGTTCGTTGTGGCGATCGAAGGTGTTCATGCGCTCCAGGTAGGAGGCGGTGGTGCCCTGCTCCTTGAGCACGGTCAGAAAATCCTCCGCCTGGCGGGTGAGAAAGCGGGCCAGCCCGCCAGGAAAGATCACCACGTTGAAGCCCAGCCGCTGCAACTCCGCCGCGGGAAGCAGGGGCGTCAGCCCTGTCTCGACCATGTTGGCCAGCAGGGGGCGGTTGATGAGCTGGCCGATCTTGGTCAGTTCCTCTTCGGATTTGGGAGACTCCACGAAGATCACGTCCGCGCCCACCTCCGCGTAGGCCTGGGCGCGCTCGATAGCCTCCTCGAAGCCCACCGCCGTGCGGGCGTCCGTGCGGGCGATGATCAGGAAGTCCTCATCCTGCCGCGTGTCCAGGGCCGCCTTGAGCTTGCCCATCATCTCCTCCTTGGGGACGACGGTCTTGCCGGAGAAATGGCCGCAGCGCTTGGGCATTTCCTGGTCTTCGATGTGAATGGCCGCCACGCCCGCGCGTTCGTATTCTTTCACGGTGCGGATCACGTTGATGGCGTTGCCGTAGCCGGTGTCTGCATCGGCGATCACGGGCAGTTCGCAGGCGTCGGCGATGCGCCGGGCGCGCTCCACCATTTCGGTCATGGTGGTCAGCCCGATGTCCGGCATGGCCAGGGTGGAGTGGGACACCCCGGCGCCGGTCATGTACACGGCGTCGAAGCCCACGTGGGCGATGATCTTGGCCATCATGGGGTCGTAGGTGCCCGGGGCTACCAGGATTTCCTCCCGGTTGATCAGCTCCCGCAGTCTGGTGGTGAGTTTCATGGAATTCCTCGTTGCTGTCGAAGG
>CBDUSX010000509.1:0-2151 GCA_965369935.1 uncultured bacterium | reverse complement strand
GAACGGAGTTGAGCCGAAATCCGGGGTCGTCCCGGATTGGAGCCGGCGCCGCCCCGCAAGTTGATCGCGGGACGGCCGAACCCATGGCGGGGGCGCAGGATGGAACGCAGGCTGGGAGGCCGGAAGCTGCCGGAGTTCCGGGAGCTGATCGTGCAACTGTTCCGGGAGCGGCGCAGGCAGCCCCACCTGACCGTGACCCTGCTGCGCCAGCACTGGGCCGAGGTGCTGGGCGCGGAACTGGCCCGCAAGACCTGGCCCGCGCGGCTGGCGGGGAACCTGCTCTGGATCAACACGGTGGATGCCGGCTGGGCCTATCAGTTGCAGTTCATGAAGCGCGACATGCTGGAGTCCATCCAGTTGTTCATGGGCACCCCCACCATTACCGAGTTGCGCTTCCGGCAGGGCGAGGTTCCGCCCCCCGCCCCGGAGCCAGATAGCGAGGCAAACAAGGCGCCTCCTTCTTCCAGGCCCCGCCGCGGCGCAGCCCCCGCCGAAGCTGTCCCGGCCAGCGCCGCGCCCGGCTCCGCGGCCATCGCCGATGAGACCCTGCGCGATTCTTTTTCCCGCTGGCACGGCATGCAGCAGCGCAGGAAGCGCAAGCGGGACGGCGCGCCCAACCCCGGCTCCGGGCCCGGCAGCGGGTAGAGCCGCCCAAACCGGACTCCACGGTTGTCCGTATATATAGGGTGAGACAGGAGATAGCATGCTGATTGGCGTACCGAAGGAGGTCAAACCCCAGGAAAACCGGGTCGCCCTCACCCCCGCCGGGGCGCACGCCCTGTGCGCGGCGGGACACCGGGTGCTGATCCAGCGCTCCGCCGGCGAAGGCAGCGGCTTCGCGGACGAGGCCTACCGGGAGGTGGGCGCGGAACTGGCCGCGGGCGCGGAGGAGGTGTGGGGGCAGGCCGGGCTGATCCTCAAGGTCAAGGAGCCCGTTCCCGAAGAGTACCCTCTGCTTCCCGCGGGCCGGATTCTGTTCACCTTCCTGCACCTGGCCGCCGACCCGGCCCAGACCGAGGCCCTGCTGGCCGCGGGCACCACGGCGATAGCCTATGAAACCGTGCAGCTTCCCGGCGGAGCCCTGCCCCTGCTGGCCCCCATGAGCGAAGTGGCGGGGCGCATGTCCATCCAGGTGGGGGCCTGGGCCCTGGAAAAGCACAACGGAGGCCGCGGCGTCCTGATCGGCGGCATCCCCGGCGTGCGCCCGGCCAGGGTGGTGATCCTGGGCGGAGGCAGCGTGGGCGCCAACGCGGCCCAGATGGCCGTGGGGCTGGGCGGGGACGTGGCGCTGCTGGACATCAACGCGGAGCGCCTGGGCCAGCTGGACCTGGCCTTTCAGGGACGCCTGAAGACCATCGTCTCCACCCCCTACGCCCTGGCCGGGGAGCTGCGGGAGGCGGACCTGGTGGTGGGGGCGGTGCTGCTGCCCGGGGCGCGGGCGCCGCATCTGGTGACGCGGGAGCATCTGCGTACCATGCGCCCCGGCGCGGTGATCGTGGACGTGGCCATTGACCAGGGCGGCTGCGTGGAAACCTCCCGCCCCACCACCCACGACGACCCCACCTTCGTGGAGGAGGGAGTCGTGCACTACTGCGTCACCAACATGCCCGGCGCGGTGGCCCGCACCTCCACCATGGGACTGACCAACGCCACCCTGCCTTACGCGCTACGCCTGGCCGAGCACGGCCTGGGGGCCCTGGAGCGCGACTCCGCCTTGGCCGCGGGGCTGAACGTCCATAAAGGGAAAATCCGCCACCCGGCAGTGGCCGAGGCCATGGGCGTAAAGCCGGAACCCTTTCCCGCCTGAGCCGTATTATCTACCAAAGGGCGTTGCGGCTCGCGGATTGCATTTCCGACAAGTATCGAAAGCTCCGCCACCCTGATCCGCACGGAATCGAAAATCCCGGCGGCCCGCAGGCCACGGAAAACATTGGCCGCGGAAGAACCCGCCGTCCATCCCATGAGGATGCCGTGAAAAGGAAAATCGAAACCCCCGCAAGCTTCGACGCCTCCCGTGCCATGGCCCTGTGGCTGGGCTTCATTGCCGCCAACATGGCCTGCATCGGCATGATGGTGCTGCTGCTGATGTGGTAGGAGCTTGGAGCGGCGCACCCGCCGCTTGACAGACCGGAAGTAGGACAGACCAGCCCC
>CBDUSX010000508.1:0-2151 GCA_965369935.1 uncultured bacterium | reverse complement strand
GAGCGCCCGCGGCAGACAGGAGCGCCCGCGGCAGACACGAGCGCCCGCGGCAGACTGAGCCGCCGCGAGCCGCTATCGCTTTTTCCTCACAGGTTGGAATTCATGGACCCGATTTTGATGGCACGCAAGGACGGAAACAAAGAGGGCGACGATTCCGCGAGCATGCTCAACCGGCTGCTGGCCTCGCGCACTTTGATCGTCTCAGGCCCGGTGACCGCGGAGATGGCTTCCAAGGTCATCCAGCAACTGATGCTGCTGGATCATGACGATGCGGAAAAGAAGATCACCGTGCTGATCAACTCCCCCGGCGGGGAATTCCACTCCGGCTTCGCCATCTACGACACCCTGCAATTCGTCGTGGCCCCCGTCATCACCGTCGTGGTGGGGCTGGCGGCCAGCATGGGCTCCATCATTCCCCTGGCCGCGCCCAAGGGCAGCCGCTACGCCCTGCCCCATTCCAAATTCCTGATCCACCAGCCGCTGCTGATGGGATACCAGGGCCGGGCCACGGACCTGGAAATCCAGGCGCGCGAGATTCTGCGGGACCGGGAGACAGTGGTGGAAATCTACAGCGAGCACACCGGGCGAAAATCAGCCGACATCGCCAAGGACATTGACCGGGACAAGTGGATGACCGCGGAGGAGGCGCTGGAATACGGCCTGATCGAAAAAATCATCACCAGCCGCAAGGAAATCCCCGACGGATAGGCTCGGGGATCAGCCGAACCACTCCTTGAATTTTTCCAGAAAGCTGCTGATGCGCGGATAGTTGTCGTTGGCCTTGCCGGAGTTCCGCGTCTCCAGCTTCCCGAATTCCTCCAGCAACTCCCTCTGGCGCTTGGAAAGATTGGTGGGAATTTCCACCTCCACCCGCACGTACTGGTCGCCACGCCCCGAACCCCGCAGGTGGGGGATGCCCTTGCCTTTCATGCGGAACTGGCGTCCGCTCTGGGTGCCGGGCGGGATTTTCAACTCCGCCTTGCCGTTCAGGGTGGGCACCATCAGTGTCGAGCCCAGCGCGGCCTTGACCAGGGAGATGGGCATCTCGCAATAGATGTGGTCATCCTCGCGGTAAAAGAAGGGGTGGGGCTGCACGGCGATGGCGATGTACAGGTCGCCCGAGGGACCTCCGTTGGCGCCTTCCTCCCCTTCGCCGGTCAGCTTGAGGCGCGCCCCGGTGTCCACCCCGGCCGGGATGGTGACCTTGAGCCGGCTCTTTTTGCGCACCTGCCCTTCGCCCCCACAGGTCTGGCAGTATTCCCTGATGATGCGCCCCGCCCCGCGGCAGCGGCCGCAGGTGGTGGCCACGGCGAAGAAGCCCTGCTGCACCCGCTGCTGGCCGGTGCCCTGGCAGACTCCGCACACCTCCACGTCCTTGGCCGACTTGGCGCCGATGCCGCCGCAGGTGCCGCAGGACTCCATGCGCGGGATGGTCAATTCGGTGGAAAATCCGGAGACCGACTGGTCGAAGGTGATCTCCATGTTGTATTGCAGATCCGAGCCCCGCCGCACCTGGCGGCCGCGGGGGCCGCTGCGGCCCTGGCCACCGAAGAAGTCGGAGAAAATGTCCCCGAACACTTCGGAGAAGCCCCCGAAGTTTCCGAAGCCCGCGAAACCGGCGCCGAAGGGGCTTTCCTGATCCATGCCCTCCACGTGGCCGAACTGGTCGTACTGGGAACGCTTGCCCTTGTCGCTCAGCACCGCGTAGGCCTCGGAGGCCTCCTTGAATTTCTGCTCCGACTCCTTGTCTCCCGGATTGCGGTCGGGATGGTATTTCAGGGCGAGCTTGCGGTAGGCCTTCTTGAGTTCCTCCCCATCGGCACTCCTGGAGACACCCAGAGTTTCGTAATAATCACGGCTGGCCAAATCTACGGCTCCTCAAACGCTGGTGCATTGCCGGTCTGTTGTGCGCTTCCTGCGCGCATAGAGTCTGCCGCAGGCGCCCGAACCCCTGTCGCGGCGGACGGCAGGGCCGGGGTCTTGCGTTTTACACTTGCCGCCCCAAGGCCGCCCGGCGTGCTGCAGCCCGAGTCTGCCGCGGGCGCCCGAGGGCCGGAGGTTGCAGGCCGGCATTAGGGCGCGGCGGCGCGAGGCTACTCCCCCGAACTGCGCTGCTTGTCGTCGTCCTCGCCCGAACTGCGCTGCTTGTCG
>CBDUSX010000507.1:0-2152 GCA_965369935.1 uncultured bacterium | reverse complement strand
TCGCCAACGTCGGGGCGCTGACGGCGGGGGCGTTCATTTCCGCCCTGCTGGCCGACCTGCTGCTGCTGCCGTCCCTGCTGACGCTGTTCAATATCCGCTTCGGAAAGTAGGCACGCGGCAGGGAGGGCGGGCGTCCCCGCCCGCCAAATCGTAGGGGCCTTTCGCGAACCGCCCCTACATCCGCTCAGGCGGGGTGATGCCCAGCAGGGCCAGCCCTTCTTTCAGGACGATGCCCGTGGCCTTGAACAGGGCCAGCCGGGCGTTGCTTAAGGCCGGGTCTTCGGCCTGCTTGACCGGGCTGGTGGCATAGGCGCGGCTGAACTCCTTGGCGATCTGGAACAGGGCGTTGGCCAGCAGGTTGGGGCGGAGCTGATCCGCGGCGGAGGAGGCGGCGCGGTTGAAGTCGTACAGCTCGCGCACCAGCCGCCGCTCCGTCTCCTGGGTCAGCAGGCCGTAGTCGGCGTCCATGTCCGGCTCGCGGCCCACCTTGCGCAGCACGCTGTTGACGCGGGTGTAGGCGTAGCAGAGGTAGGTGCCCGTGTCCCCTTCGGAGACCAGCCAGTCCTCCAGGTTGAAGACGATGGACTTGGCCGCGTCCTGCTTGATCATGCCGTAGCGGATGGCGGCCACGGCGATGCGGCGGGTGGTCTCGACGATTTCCTCCCCGCTCCATTCGCCCCGGTAGGCGCGCATGTAGTGGGCCTCGATGTAGGCGTTCAGCTCCTCCCGCAGGCGGGAGAACAGGATCACGTTGCCGGCGCGGGAACTCATCTTGCCCTCGGGCAGCATCACCAGTCCGTAAGCCAGGTGGTGGCAGTCGGCCGCCTGCTCGTAGCCCAGCAGCTCCAGGGTCTTGAACACCTGCCGGAAGTACAGTTTCTGCTCTGCCCCCACCACGTAAATGGACTCCTCGATGCCGAAGTCGCGGAACTTGATCTGGGCCAGGGCCAGGTCCTTGGTGGAATAAAGCGTGTTTCCGTCCGACTTGAGCACCATGAAAAAGCCCATCCCGTGCGGCTCCAAGTCGGCGCCCACCGCGCCCTGGGAATGAATGAACACGCCTTTGGCCACGCCGTCCTCCAGGATGGAGCGAGTGTGCCGGTCCATTTCCGCTTCGCAGAACACGCGGTCAAACCGCGCGCCCAGCCATTCGTAAATCTCGTCGAAGCCCTCCAGGGACCATCTGCGCGTCTCCATGTAGAGCTGGTAGATTTCGCCCTGCCGCGCCGCGGCTGCCACCTTGGCGTCGCTCTGGTTGCCGCGCTCCAGTTCGGCCAGCACTTCTCCGATCTCCATCTCATAGGCTTTGCGTTCTTCGGGCGCGGCCTCGTCCAGCAGGCGATTGGCAGCGGTATAAAGGGTACCCAGCCATTCGCCCCGTGCCGACGATGCCACATCGTCCGGCGGCTCGCCCTTGTGCCGGGTCAGGTAGTACCACAGGCATTTGGCGATATGGGCGCCGGAATCGCCGATGTAGTTGGCCGCCACCACCTCGTGCCCGGTGTACTCCATGATGCGCAGCAGGGCGTCGCCCAGGGCCACGTTGCGCATGTGCCCCACGTGAAAGGCCTTGTGGGTGTTGGGTTGGGAATACTCCACCATCACCTTCTTGCGCGCCTCGTGCCGTCCCGCCTGCCCCGCCGTTAAGAAATAGCTGCCGTCCAGCACCCCGCGCAGGGTAATCTCGGCCATGGCCTGGGGCGAGACGCGGAAGTTCAGGTAGGGGCCGGCCGCCTCCACGCCGGTCAGCAGGGGCTGCGCCGCCGCCGCCGGGGCCAGCTTTTCCGCCAGCTCCGCGGCGATGGCAGGGGGGGCCTTGCGCATCACCTTGGCCAGGGAAAAGCAGGGAAAGGCGTAGTCGCCCAGCTCCGGGTCGCGCGGCGTTTCGATCATGGCGCCGGCCACCTCTTCCTCCAGGGTGGCCCCCTCCCCGCGCAGGCCCTCATTGAGGAGGGTCACGATGGCGTCTACGAACAGGTCCATGTCTTTGGCTGGCTTTGGCGGAGTTTGACTGCGCCTGAAATGCCCCGGTTGAGCGGCGAAGAGTCCTTCCTGCTTATCAGAGTGAACGCCCGCGGCATAGCCCCGCGGCGGCCAATATTATCCGGAAGAGACGGCAAATGTCATTCCCATCCGCCCCCATTTTTGAATA
>CBDUSX010000506.1:0-2159 GCA_965369935.1 uncultured bacterium | reverse complement strand
GGCCAGGTGGAATCGCTGTGGGGATAGTCGTTGGCCCACATCAGCCGGTTCACGTTGAGCAGGTCCTTCACCTGAAAGGCCGAGTAGTCGTCCTGGAAGGTCAGGTAGATGTGCTCGCGGAAATATTCGCTGGGCATCTTCTCCAGCTCGTCGCCCTTCATCCAGTGCCGGTGCCGCTTGTAGGCGTGATCCATGCGGTACATGAAGTGCGGCACCCAGCCCGCGTCGGCCTCCACGCAGACGATGCGCAGGCGGGGATTGCGCATGAACACCCCGCCGAAGACCAGCATGCCCATGATGTCCTGGTTTGAGCGGATGATGTTCATGAAGCCGTTGAGCTTGCCGCCCCGCGAGAGCAGCTTCAGGTCCTCGAAGTTGGTCAGGATGTGGAAGCTCAGGGGCAGTTCCATTTCCACCGCCGCCTCCCAGAAGGGGTCGTAGATGGGATTGTCGTAGTCCTCCACCCCCGGCCGCCCGGGCAGCATCACGCCCTGCAGGCCCAGCTCCTTGATTTTGCTTAAGTCGGCGATGCCCTCCTCCGGGGTGCGCATGGCCGTCTGCCCCATCCCGATCAGGCGCTCCGGGGCGGCGGCGCAGAACTCGGCCACCCACAGGTTGTAGGCATCCATGCAGGCCTTCTTGTAGTCCAGGTCGGGCAGGCCACAGATTTCCATGCCCACGGACGGATAGATTATTTCGGCGGACACCCCGTCCGCGTCCTGGTCCACCAGCCGGGCTTCGGGCTCCCAGCCTCCCCGGTGCAGCTTTTCGAACACCGCGCCCTTGGCGGACAGCTCCTCCGGCTTCTTGCCGGCGGCGGAAATGAGGGAGAGCGGTATGTTGCGTGGAGAGCCGTCAATGACGAATATGTCGCCCCGCTGCTCGTCGTTCACCATGCGCGGCGCGCGCTCCAGGAATTTCTTGTCAATGCGGTCCACGTAGGTGCCGGGGGGCTCGCACACGTGCGAGTCGGCGGAGATGATGGTCTTTGCCATGTCGCTGCTCCCTCCCTGATGTCCGCCGCTGAACCTCGCGCCGGCGAGCGCATTTTCCCGGGCCGTGGAGACGGCCGGAGGATTGGCAAATATACTCTATTCCAGCGGAAAGCCGTAGAGCTTGGCCGCGTTTTCGCACACGATCTTGTAGCGCACGCCGGCGGGCAGGTGCCCCATTTCCTTCTCGATGTAGTCTTTTGAATCGGGCCACACGCCGTCGGGGTGGGGAAAGTCCGAGCCCCACATGACGTTGTCCACGCCCAGCTCGTCCAGCAGCTTGATGCCGATCTTGTCCGACTGAAAGGTGGCCACGCACTGCCGGTACCAGTAGTCGCTGGGTTTCATCTTCAGGGTGAGGTCCTTGAACTGGTCCTCCCATTCCAGGTCCATGTGGTCCAGCATGTAGGGAATCCAGCCGATGCCGCTCTCGCCGATGACGAGCTTCATATGGGGGTATTGCTCCAGCACCCCGTTAAAGATCATCGAGGTCAGCACCTTGGACATCTCCATCTGAAAGCCGGTGATGTATACCGCGAAGGCCCGGCGCTGCACGATCTCGGGGTAGGTTTCCCACTCGGGCTTTCTGGAGCCGATGGTGTGGAAATGCAGGGGCAGCCCAGCCTCCGCCGCCGCGGCCCAGAGCGGCTCCCACATGGGATCCCACAGGTAGGGCATGTCCGGCCAGATGGGCACCTCCAGCCCGCGCAGGCCCCCGCGCCCGGCCACGCGCTTGACCTCGTCCACGGCGGCGTCCACGTTCGCGCTGGGCAGGCAGGCCAGGCCCGCGTAGCGCTCCGGATGGGTCTTGCAGAACTCCGCCAGCCACTCGTTGTAGATGCGGATCATTTCCACCGAGGCTTCCGGGTCGTCCAGGCGCATGCTGGCCCCCAGGATGCCGTAGAGCACCTCGGCCTGCACGCCGTCAAGCTCCTGGTCGCCCAGGCGAAGCTCCGGGTCGGAGAGGCGGCGGATGCCTTTCCTGCCGTCGTCGTACAGGCCCGTGGAGGCCATGCGGTCCGAGCGGTGGATGATGCCCGGCACGTATTCCCGCCCCGCGGAGCCCATGCCGTTCATCAGCCCGAAGTACGCGCCTTTCTTCGACACCCAGACCGGCCCCTTCTCCCCCTCGGTCACGTAGGGCATGCGCTCCTTCAGCGCCGCGGA
>CBDUSX010000505.1:0-2159 GCA_965369935.1 uncultured bacterium | reverse complement strand
AAAGGTCTCATGGAAGAGCAGACCCTGGTAGGCATTCTGGATCACATCACCTACCAAAATCCCGAGAACAGCTTTCTGATCGGCCGCTTCCTGCCCGAGGCGGCGCGGGCGCCCATCACCGTCAAGGGGCGGCTGTTCAACGTGCGCGAGGGCCAGACCCTGAAGCTGTGGGGGGACTGGGAGGAGCACCGCGAGTACGGGCGGCAGTTCGCCGTCAGCGCATTCCTGGTGTCCGAGCCCACCACCCTGGAGGGCATGGAGCGCTACCTGGCCTCGGGCATCATCAAGGGGGTGGGGGAGGTGCTGGCCCGGCGGATCGTGAAGACCTTCGGGGAAGCCACCTTTCAGGTGATTGACGAAACGCCGGAAAAGCTGCTGCAGGTGTCCAAGTTTCCGCGCAAGGCCCTGGCGGCGGTGAAGACCGCGTGGAAGGAGCAGAAGGCCATCCGCGACATCATGGTCTTCCTGCACGGCCAGGGCATCTCCCAGGCCTATGCGGACAAGATATTCAACACCTACGGCTTCTCCAGCGTGGAGGTGCTGAAAGACAATCCCTACCGGCTGGCCCTGGACGTGCGGGGCATCGGCTTCCGCATCGCGGACGGCATCGCCCGCGGCCTGGGCATGGCCGCCGATGCGCCCCAGCGGGCCGAGGCGGGGGTGGTCTACGTGCTGGAGGAAATTTCCGGCGAAGGGCACACGGGCCTGCCCCGCACGACCCTGCTCGAACGGGCCGGGGCCGTGCTGGAACTGGGGCGGGACATCGTCGAGCGCGCCGTGGAGACCCTGCTCTCCGACGGCCTGCTCAAGTCCCTCCCTCCGGAGCCCGGCGGGGAGGCGGAGGAATTCCTGGCCCGCCCGCGCATGCACCGGGCAGAGCGGGCCATCGCCTCCAACCTGGAGCGCATCGAGCAGGGGCAGGCGGAGACGCAATTCAAGAACATCGGCGGGGGCGTGGAACGGCTGGAAAAAGACTCGGGCATCCACCTGGCCGCCGAGCAGCGCCAGGCCGTGCTGGCGGCGCTGGAGCACAAGCTGTTGATCGTCACCGGCGGGCCGGGTACGGGCAAGACCACCATCATCCGCTTCATCCTGGGGCTGGTCGCGCCCAGCCTGCCGCAGGTGGCCCTGTGCGCCCCCACGGGCCGGGCGGCCAAGCGCCTGGCCGAAGCCACCGGGCGCCCGGCCAGCACCATCCACCGCCTGCTGGAGGCGGGGAACAAGGGCTTTGAGCGCAGTGCCGAGCGGCCCATCGAGGCGGAGCTGGTGATCGTGGACGAGTCGTCCATGATAGACACCCTGCTCATGGAAGCCCTGCTGGAAGCCATCCCCGCCGGGGCGCGGCTGGTGCTGGTGGGGGACGTGGATCAGTTGCCCTCCGTGGGGCCGGGCATGGTGCTGGCGGATTTGATCGTCTCGGAGCGCATTCCCGTGGTGCGGCTGGAGCAGATTTTCCGGCAACTGGAGCGCAGCCGCATCACCGAAAACGCCCACCGCATCCGCAAAGGTCAACTGCCCGACCTGTCGCGCCCGGAGGCGGACGATCTGGTGGATTTTTACTTCCTGCCCGAGGGCGATCCGGAGCGCATCGTGGACAAGATTCTCACCACCGTCACCAGGCGCATTCCGGAGCGCTTCGAGTTCGACCCCAAGAGCGACGTGCAGGTGCTGACCCCCATGCACCGGGGGCCCACCGGGGCGATCAACCTGAACGCCCGCCTGCAGAACGCCCTCAATCCAGACGGCGAGGAGATCGTGTTCGGGGAGCAGCGCTTCCGGGTGGGGGACAAGGTGATGCAGACCCGCAACGACTACGAGAAGGAGGTGTTCAACGGCGACATGGGGGAGATCACCGCCCACGACAGCCAGGCGGGGTTGACCGCCATCAGCTTCGAGGAGCGGGAGGTGATTTACGCGCGCAAGGACATGGACGCCATCACCCTGGGCTACGCCATCACCGTGCACAAGTCCCAGGGCTCCGAATACCCCGCCGTGGTGCTGGCCCTGACCACCCAGCACGCCATCATGCTCCAGCGCAACCTGCTCTACACCGCCATCACCCGCGCCCGGCGGCTGCTGGTGCTGCTGGGTACGGAAAAGGCCGTACGGATGGCCTTGAACAACGTGCGCCCCGAGCGCCGTCACACCCGCCTGCGCCA
>CBDUSX010000504.1:0-2162 GCA_965369935.1 uncultured bacterium | reverse complement strand
TCCGTCCGCGAAGACCTCCCCGGCGACCCTGAAGGCTTCCAGGGCGCGGGGCACGCCGCAATACACCGCCGTGTGCATGAACACCTCCCGCACGTCGGCGGGGGACATGCCGAATTTTTGGGCGATTTTTACGTATAGCCGCACCTCGTTGGGCATGTTGGTGGCGCTCAGGATGGCCAGGTTGATCAGGATGCGCTCACGCTTGCTGAGCCCCTCCCGTTGCCAGAGATTGCCCCACACGTACTCGGTCACCAGTTCCTGGAAGGGCCGGTTGAAATCGTCCGCCCCGGCGATGGCGCGGTCCACGTATTCCTCGCCCAGCATTTCGCGGCGCAGTTTCAGGCCCTGCTCGTAACGCTCGTTGTCCATGCTCTGCTCCTATAAGATGGCGTTGCCGCCACGGTCACCGTACTGCGGCGGGCGGTTGAGGGACAAAGCCCTTTCATCCCTGAAAATTGTCGGCTAAAGTAACACGGCTCCGGCTCCAAGTCCCCGTTTGCATCCCTGGAGGTTCCACGTCCATGGCCGACGATCTGCTCTTTTCCACCACCGGCCCCATTGCCACCATCACCCTCAACCGGCCCGACAAGCTCAACGCCTTCACCGACTCGATGATCACCGGCTACGTGGCGGCCCTGCGGGAATGCCAGGCCGACGACGCCGTGCAGGTGATCGTGCTCACCGGCGCCGGGCGGGGCTTCTGCTCGGGCGGGGACGTGAGCACCATGGGCGCCGGGCCGGAAGCCGATTCCCCGAGACTCGCCAAGAGCATGCTGTGGGACCACATCCAGCAGGTGCCCAAGACCCTGGCGCAGATGGACAAGCCGGTGATCGCCGCGGTCAACGGCGTGGCGGCGGGGGCGGGCATGGACCTGGCCAGCATGTGCGACTTGCGCACGGCGGCGGAGTCGGCCCGTTTCGCTGAGAGCTACGTGAAGGTGGGGTTGATTCCGGGAGGGGGCGGCGCCTGGTTTCTGCCGCGGCTGGTGGGGCCGTCCAAGGCCATGGAGCTGTTGCTGAGCGGCGAATTCATGGACGCCGCGGAAGCCCACCGCTGCGGCTACGTGAATCACGTGTTTCCCGACGCGGAGCTGATGGAAAAGACCTGTGAGCTGGCGGAGCGCATCGCCGGCAACGCCCCCTTGTCCGTGCGTCTCATCAAGCGGGCCATGCTGCAGGGGCTGAACATGGACCTGCGCACCCACCTGGACCAGATTTCCTCGCACATGACCGTCGTGCGCGGCAGCGAGGACCATGCGGAGGCGGTGGCGGCGTTCAAGGAAAAAAGGGCGCCCGTGTTCAAGGGCCGCTGAGATGGGCGGCCGGCGGCCTCCCTGCCCCATGGCGCAACACGACAACATGAGCGACTGAGAAGACATGAGCGAAAATCTGAAATTCGAGATCAGCGGCGGCATCGCCACCATCACCCTGAACAGGCCCGAGAAACTGAACGCGTTCACCCCGGACATGCTGGAGGCGTGGGTGGCGGCCTACCGCGAATGCCGGGACAGCGACGCGGTCAGCGCCGTGGTGCTCACCGGCGCGGGGCGGGGGTTTTGCTCCGGCGGGGACGTGGCGCGGATGGGGGAGAGCGCGGAGGCCACCCCCCTTGCCACCAAGACCCGCCTGCGCGGCAGCGTGCAGCAGCTTCCCCTCACCCTCGCCGAGATGGACAAGCCGGTGCTGGCCGCGGTGAACGGCGTGGCCACCGGGGCTGGGCTGGACGTGGCGCTGATGTGCGACATGCGGGTGGCCGCCGAATCCGCCCGCTTCGCGGAAACCTACGTGAAAATCGGCATCGTGCCGGGAGCGGGCGGCGCCTGGTTCCTGCCCCGGCTGGTGGGGCCCGCCAAGGCGCTGGAGATGCTGCTCACCGGGGAATTCGTTGACGCCGCCGAGGCCCTGCGCATCGGGCTGGTGAACCACGTAGTGCCGGACGATCGGCTGATGGAAAAAACCTACGAGCTGGCCGGGCAGATCGTGGCCAACGCCCCGCTCTCGGTGCGGCTCATCAAGCGCGCCATGCAGCAGGCCCTCAACCTGGACCTGGTCGCGCACCTGGATCAGATTTCCTCCCACCTGCCGGTGTTGCGCGGCACCAAGGACCACCTGGAGGCGGTGGCCGCCTTCAAGGAAAAACGCAAGCCTGTGTTCAAGGGCGA
>CBDUSX010000503.1:0-2162 GCA_965369935.1 uncultured bacterium | reverse complement strand
TTCTTTTATGTCTTATATCCACCATTGAATTCAGGGAAGCTGGAAGAGGCATGGAAGACGAAGCGTTGTGCAAAGCCTGCATGCAACCCCTTACGGAGCACGGGCAGATGGATTGCATGATCTGCAAGGAACCGTGCTGCCTGAGATGCTACCGCGACCACCGCGGCACCTGCGGCTGGCCCGATTGCAAGGAGCAGGCCGCACAGCGGTGAGCCGGCCTCCCACCCCCCGATCACCTTCCCCTGCGCCGCCCCACGATGGCGTCCTCCATCACGCCCAGGCCGATTCCGCTCCAGCCGGCTTGGCCGTAGCGCTCTTCGGCGGTCAGGCCCATGCGCTCCAGTTCGTCCTGGAATTCGCCGATGGTGAGGTCCTTCTGAAGGCTGCCGCGGCAGTAGCATTCATAGGCGCCGAACAGCACGCCGGCCCGGCTCCACAGGCCGTTCCCCCGCACGCACCACGCCCCGAGAAACTCCCCCACGGTTTCCCTGCTGGCGCCCGGATTCCAGACTTTCGACATGATTCCCCCCTGATGCGGGCTTTGCCCTACGGGAGCTTCCCGTAGCGCCCTGAGGCAAATCGCCGCGCGGTCACGATGCCGATTCGGCGATCATAAGGCTTCCATCTTGCCCGGTCGAACCCAGTATTTAGGCCCAGGATATAGGCTCAGGTTATAGGAAATACGGCGATCCGCAAGCGCCCGCGGACGCCGGGACGGATTGCGCCACTCTTTTGCAGCGGTTGTAATCAGAAATACATTGTTTTTATGTAACGAAATCCGCGCCGGG
This sequence comes from uncultured bacterium, assembly GCA_965369935.1. Classification (GTDB taxonomy): domain Bacteria; phylum SAR324; class SAR324; order SAR324; family JACQKK01; genus JAPUIH01. The sequence goes on along the minus strand of CBDUSX010000503.1, from coordinate 1,374 downwards.
AGAGACTAATCAATTAGAAGGCCCGCGAATGGCCACAATAAATCGCAGAAATATCTCCCCTGGGAGGTTGGTCATGAACCATATCAAACGGCAGCATTACATCAGCCTCGCCTTGCTGGCCGGCATGCTTCTGTGGCTGGGGGTGGCGATGGCCCGCCCCTGCGAAATGGAACACACGGCCCGGTTGAGCCTGGAGCCGGCGGCGCGGCGCTTCGAGGCGCTGGAGCCCCTGGAACGGATGGAGCATCACGACGACCGTTATCTGAACTGGGACGCGGCGGGGAAAAGGACGCTGCCGTCCCATCTGGCCGTGCCCCGCTCCGGCGGGTGGAGTGAATAGACCGGCGGCGCAGCGAATTCCTTCCAGGGAAGGCAGAAGCGGACAGCGCACGGAGGATAGAGGGGAAACAAGCGCCACGGCCATGGGCCCTGGCCCGCGATTGAGGATCGAACCATGATATGCGACGGCATCCCCAAGTCCTTTTCCTTTTCCATCTTGTCCGGCGCGGACGGCCGCTGGCGGAACAGCGTCAGCACATTCCGTTATGCCTCGCGGCTGGAGGCCTGGCGCGCGGGCATGGAAATCGTCCGCCGCAAGCTGGACGAGTTGCAATCACGCCGGCCGGAAAGCGTGCGGGGCCGCTTCGTGCCGTCCTGAGGCGCACCGGCCCGGCTCCCGCCCCTCATCCCTCCAGGCTATTCCTCCCTTCTCCGGCCCTGGCCGATGTACCCGGCTAGCGCACGCTGTTGGTGATTTTGGCGAAGATGGCGTCCTGTTCCCTGGCCATGGCGTCGAGGTCCGCATTGCCGTAGGGCCGGAACACGTCCGAGGGCTTGATGTAGGAAACGGTCACCTTGCCGTTCTTGGCCTCCGTGATGTAGATGCGGATCGGCGCCTCGAAGCCGGCCTCCACGCTGGCGCGCAGCATGCGCACGGCGAAGCGGGGATGGTACACCCCCCACACCTGGTTGCCCGGAATGGCTATCCCCAGGGCCTTCGCCCCTGCCTGGGCGCTGGCCGTGTTCACCAGACCCATCTTGTTGGCCTTGAGGGCCTGCCGCAGCTTCTTCAACGTGGTCTGAAAATTACTGGACGAGGCGATGCGCACCCGCTTGCGGGGATCGTGCGCCTGAGCCGCCGGGGCCAGCACGGCCATCAGCAATGCCAGGCCCAGCAATGCGGCCACGGCGGAAGTGACGTTGACTCGGCATACTCTGAATTTCATTTGCGCTCCTTGGCTCTGTATTGACGGCTCGGTATTAACGTGAGGTCTTCCCGGATAAGCGCCGCTGCACCGCTTTGTCCTGGGCCGTAGCTCGCCGGCGGGCTGCATTTTACGACACCTGAGACCTGCCGATTCTGGTGGGATCGCC
>CBDUSX010000502.1:0-2176 GCA_965369935.1 uncultured bacterium | reverse complement strand
CGGAGCGCCGGTGACGTTGCCGCGGGGCAGCAGGAGCACCGCCACGAACATCACCGAGGCCACCACCGCCACGGTGGTGAACAGGGCCGAGAAGCCCACGGTTTCGTGATTGTAGGAGATCGTTTCCAAGGCGGCGGCGCTGACGGTGAAGGTGAGGATGTACTTCAGGGAGTATGCCCGGCTGCGCCACTGGCTGCGGGTGAAGCGCGCCAGCAGTGCGTCGTTGATGGGAATCTGGCCGAACACCAGCATCATAAAGGCGACCGAGACGATCAGCGCGGGCGCGCCGCTCAGGTTCACGATCAGCACGAACATGGGAATCTGCATGCCCGCCACCGCGGCGAACACCAAGCGGATGTTGTAACGATCTATCAGGTGGCCCACGGGCAGTTGCGCGAACGCGGCGATGGTGAACACCACGAAGGCCAAGCCGCCCACTTTCGTGGCGCTATCCGCCAGGGACATCAGCCGTTCGTCGAACACCTTGGGCAGGGAAAAGGTCGTCGCCTGGAAAATCAGCGAGCCGCAGGCGGTGGAAAAGAAAATGATGGCGAACACCCACACCAGAGTGCGCCGATCCGGCAACTCCGCGCCCGCGGCAGCCTGTGCGCGGCGTCCGGCGCTCCGCTCCCCGGAGCCGGCCTGCCGGCCGCTGTAGCGGAAGGCGCCATAAGCCAACCCCGTGGCTACGGCCACCGCCCCGGGCAGCACGAACGCCGCCCGCCAGTCCGACAGATCGATCAACGTCCCCGCCAACAGCGCGGCACAGGCCACGCCCATGTTGCCGAAAATGCCGTTGACGGCCAGGGGCAGGCCGGTTTTTTCCCGTCCCTCCACCACCATGGCGATGCCCACCGGATGGTAGATGGAGGCGAACAAGCCGATCAGAAACAGCCCCGCTCCGATTTCCAGGGGTGTGCGGGCCAGCCCGGTCAACATGGCGCTGACGCCGATGCCGATGAAAAATATGGTCAGCATGCCCGGCCGGCTCCAGCGGTCCGCCAGCCAGCCCGCCGGGACGGCGCCGGCCCCGAAGGCCACGAAGCCGGGCACCCCATAATGGAGCAACTCCCCATACCTCAGCCCCATCTCACTTTCCAGGGCCAGGGCCGCCACGGTGGCGAACACCAGCATGAACAGGTGGTCGTAGAAGTGTCCCAGGTTGAGGAAGAGGAAGTCGATGCGTTGACGGCTCATGGCATTGCTCTGCGGGTGAGGATCGGTTCGTGCCCGGCGCTTTCCGTAATTTCCCGGAAGACAGCATTGCCCGCCTGCATTTACCGGAAGATGGCCCCATCCTATCCGCCGCGCGCCGAAAAATCTTGCGCCAGGCAGACAATTGCTATCGCGAATGGGACATGCCCGCCGCCGATTCCGTCAGCCCGCCGGATCAATCAGCGCTCCGGCCCTTGCGCTGAGCAAAGTACCGGCCGGGCGGCATGCCGAAGGCCCGGCGGAACATGGCGATGAACGCGCTCGGGCTTTCATAGCCCAGATCCAGGGCCACCGTGGTCACCGGCTCCCCGCTGCCCAACGCCTCCAGGGCCTTCAGCAACCGCGCCTGCCGCCGCCATGCCCCGAAGGTCATCCCGGTGTCTTTGAGAAACAGCCGGGAGATGGTGCGGCTGCTGGCTCCGGCCATCCGCGCCCACTGGGCCAGGCTGCGTCCGTCGGCCGGGTACTCCTGCAGGGCGCGGGTGATGCGCTTGATGCGTCCGTCGGACGGCAGGGGCAGGTGCAGGCGGGCCACCGGCAGGTGCTCCAGTTGGTCCAGGATCACGGCCATCAGCCGACCGTCCGGGCCGTCCTCGTCGTACAGGGCGGGCAGTTCGAAGGCCCGCAGGATCAGTTCGCGCAGCAAGGGGGAGACGTTCACCACCCGGCATTCACTTGGCAGGCCTGAGGCCGCGGCGGCGTCCACGTAGACGCTGCGCATGGCCACCGGCCCCCCGGCCCGGATGGAATGGGCCATGCCCGCCGGCATCCACACCGCCCGCTGGGGCGGGATCACCCAGATGCCCGCGTCCGCCGTCACGGTGATGACCCCGCTTTGGGCGTACACCAGTTGGGCGCGGCGGTGCCGGTGGCGGGCTATCCCCTGGCCGGCTTCCAGGCCGCGCGCAAAGGCCACGATGGGCCGGGGCAGCGCCTCCAGCCGGTCCAGTTCCGGGGATTT
>CBDUSX010000501.1:0-2178 GCA_965369935.1 uncultured bacterium | reverse complement strand
CCTGGGGCGGGCGTGTTGCCGAAAGAGCCCCGCGCCAGGATTTTTTCCTTTCCCCCGTGCCGCTCGATGCGCGCGGCCTGGTCGCGCTTGGCCTGGGCGTCCACGGCCTCCGGGTCGCAGAGCTTGCGCAAATCGGCCTGGCAGGCGGCCAGCAACTCCGCGTGCTCCGTCTCCCCCGCCAGGTTGTGCAACTCGTCCGGGTCCGCCGCCAGGTCGAACAGTTGAGGCGGATAGCCCACGTAATAGACGTACTTGTATTGTCCCCGCCGGATCATGAACACGCCGGCGCGGGAAGCATAGGCATGGTATTCGCTCAGGATCGTCCGCGCGGGCGCCTGCCCATGGGCAATGTCCAGCAGGGAGCTGCCCGGCAGTTCGTCTTCTGCGCCCGGCGCCAGGCCCAGGCATGCCAGGGCGGTGGGAAACACGTCCACCAGACTCACCGGTTCCGCGCACACGTGCCCCGCCGGCAGATCCGGCCCCGCCATGATCAGCGGCACGCCGGCGGATTCCTCATACATGGTGCTCTTGCCCCAGATGCCGCGCCGCCCCAGATTTTCCCCGTGGTCGCTGGTGTAGATGACCCGCGTGCTTTCCTTCAGTCCCGCGGCCTCGAGGGCGGCCAGGATGTTTCCCACGTTGTCGTCCACGAAGGAGACCAGCCCCAGATAGGCGGCCAGCGCCTTGCGGATGACGGCCTCGTCGAAAAAGCCGCCCAGGCCCAGGCAGTTGCGGTAGTCCTCGATGGCCGGATGGATGGGCAGGAATTCCGGGCCGCACTGCACGGGCCACTGCATCGCCTCGTGGGGATAGAGCCGGTAAAAGGCCTCCGGCGCGGTGAAGGGCGGATGCGGACAAACCAGGGAGACGAACAGCGCCCACGGCTTATCGCCCTGCCGGGGCGCTTCTTCCTTCAGCCAGCGCAAGGCCCGCGCGGTGATGTCCCGGTCATAGGCCGTGTACGTGGACTCGCCCCCCTGCGCGTCGGCCACATAGCCGCGGTTCTTGCTGCGCGGGGGCAGCTCGCCGCGGATCAGGCCGTGCAGGTCGCCCAGCCCGTCCAGCACGTGCAGAGGGATGATCTCCTCGTCGAAGCCGTTGGCGTCCTCCTCGCTGCGGTAATGGAGCTTGCCGATGGAGGTGGCCCGGTGGCCGGCCTCCATCAGCCGGTGGCCCCAGGAAGGCACGTCCCCGTGGTAGGGATCCGCATTGTCCCAGTGCCTGATCTGGTGGGGATACCTGCCCGTCGCGAAGCTCGCCCGCGCCGGCACGCAGATGGGCGAGTTGGTGTAGGCATCGCTGAAGCGCGTGCCCCGGGCCGCCAGCCGGTCCAGGTGGGGGGTGCGCACCAGTGGGTGGCCGTGGCAGCCCAGCACCCGCCGGCTGTGCTGGTCCGCCATGATGATCAGCAGGTTGGCGGGTTTCACGGCTTTCCTCCGGCGTCGTTCATCCAGGGATCACGGCATCGCCGAGGCGGATCGTGCCGGCGCTGAGAATGTCCGCCCGCAGGCCGCCCCGGTGCACCAGCGGCTCCAGCACCTGCTTGCCCGTCATGTCCATCAGATGCTGGCAGGGCTCGCAGAGCCGCACACCCAGCAGCCGCACCTCACCCACCGCGAACTCCAGCCCCACCAGATCGTTGAGCGGCGCGCCGCGGGTGACCACGTTGCGCCTCGATTCCGCGCCGCTCAAGGTGATGCCGAGTTCCGCCTGCAGGGCCGCCAGCACTTCCTCCTCGATCAGGGTAATCTGGCGGCCGGTATCGGGCTTGCCGGAATAAAAGCCGGTGCCCAGCAGGTAGCGGTCGCCCTCCAGCCCCTGGCCCGGCACGGTGCGGACCTCCCGCGGCGAAGCCATCTCCTGTGATCCGGCGGGGGTGATGTGCAGGGACACCACCTCGCCCTTCCATGCCGTCGTCATGCGCGGCTCCTCCTGGCTCTTGTTGGCAATTGCGATTCGCACAACCTTGCGCGTTTTTCCGCCGAAGCGCATCCTAGCGCATTCCCTTGCAGGCATCCACGTCCCGTCCCCATGGGCGCGCCCGCCCCTGCCGTGAATTTGTCCCGTCCCACAAATCGCCGTGCCATTATGATAGGTTGAGTCCTTCTCGCAGATATTGGCGTAAGGGAGGGGTTCCGCCATGGCAGCCAAGTCCAGCAAGGCCGCGCAGGGCAAGAA
>CBDUSX010000500.1:0-2179 GCA_965369935.1 uncultured bacterium | reverse complement strand
CCTGCCCATTCCACGTTGTTGATTTCGGCCCCGTGCCCTATCAGCAGCTTCACCGTGACGTCATTCATTCCTCCAGGGAAAATATGAGGCTGGTGCGCCCGCGCTTCAGGCTCAGGGAGACGCGAACCGCCCCGATTTCCGAGGCGTTCCGCAGGTGCGTGCCGCCGCAGGGGATCGTCCACTCCTCGCAATGCCAGTAGCGGAAGCCCTCCTGCTCCGGATCGGCGGTGGTGGAAATGGCGTGGCCTTCCGCGCTGAAGGCATTGAGTTGCCGCTCCACCTCGCGGGCCTGCTCCTCGCTCAGCAGTTCCTTCGCCTCGTAGCGGTTGAGGCCGAATTCCGGCTGGAGGTCGGAGGTATCCGGAAAGGGCACGGCATCTCCCAGCACGCGCTCCACGAAGCAGTGCAGCAGATGGGCCGCGCTGTGAAGGCGCATCTGGCGGTAGCGGAAGTCCCAGTCCAGGGCGAAGCGGAACTGCCGGGCCCCGACCAGGTGCTCGCGGGCCAACTCCTCGTCCAGTTCCGCGCCCAGCACGTGCAGGTTGCCCCGGCCGTCCCGGCGCGTGTCCACAATGGGCAGTTCGCGCGGGCAGCCCAGGGCGCCGGCCGCCGCATCGTCCAGGTGCAGCGTTCCGCGGTCGCCCTTCTGCCCGCCGCCGTGGGGATGGCAGATGGTCTCGCTGAACAGCAGGTAGGGCCCGAAGCGCTCGTCCACTCCCAGGGCGTCCACCCACAGCTCGATCTCGCGGCGGTAGGGGTCTTCATGGTAGGTTGCCGCGGCGGCATTGGGCATGGTCATGGGTGCTCGTCCATCGAATTCGGCCGGCCCGCTGCGCGGCGGCGTTCAGGGGGATTTGGTCAGTTGATAGCCTTCCTTGCCGTCCTGCACCGTAAAGCCTTCCTTGGCCAGCAGGTCCCGCAGGCGGTCGGACTCCGCGTAGTCCTTGGACTGCCGGGCGGCCCAGCGCTGCTCCGCGATTTCCCTGATCGCATCGGGCACCTGCTCCTGCGCCTCCAGGCTGGAGAAATCGAACAGGTTCAGGCAGAGCAGCCCATCGGCGAACTCCGCCAGGGCCAGCTTCTCCCCGTCTGCCAGGGTCTGCTCTCTCAAAGCGGTCCACAGGGTGGCCAGGGCCTTGGGGGCGTTCAGGTCGTCGCACAGGTCGGCCAGCAGGCGCGTCTCCGGTTTCCCCTTCGCTTCCCGGGGCGGGGCGGAAACCCCCTCCCGAGGCTCGCCCCCGGCCTCGCGGATCAGGCGCCTCAGCCCGGTCAGGGCGGTGGCGGCGGATTTCAGGGCCGCTTCGCTGTAGTTGAGGAAGTGCCGGTAGTGGGAGTTGAGGGCCAGATAGCGGAAGGCCAGCGGATCGTAGCCCTGCTCCATCAGCTCCTGCAGGCGCAGCAGGTTACCCTCCGACTTGCCCATCCGCTCGTCCTCGCCCAGCACCAGGTATTCCCCGTGCAGCCAATAGTTGACGAAAGGGTGGCCGGTGGCCGCCTCGGACTGGGCGATTTCGTTGGTGTGATGGACGGGGATGTGGTCCGTGCCGCCGGTGTGGATATCGAAGCGCTGGCCCAGGTACTTCATGGACATGGCCGAGCACTCGATGTGCCAGCCGGGAAAGCCCCGGCCCCAGGGGCTGTCCCATTCCATCTGGCGCTGCGCATCGGCGGGGCAGAATTTCCACAGGGCGAAGTCGGTCTTGTTGCGCTTGCCGCCCATCTCCACCCGGCTGCCCTCCTGCAAGCCCTCGGCCTTCAGGAGCGCCAGGCGGCCGTAATCCGGAAAGCGGGAGGTGTCGAAGTAAACCCCGTCTTCGGTTGCATAGGTATAGCCCCCGGCCTCCAGCTTTTCGATCATGGCGATCTGCTCGGGAATGTGGCCGGTGGCCCGCGGCAGGAGGTGCGGGGGCGGGAGATCGACGTTCAGGCGCTCCAGGTCCTTCAGGAAAAGTTCGGTATATTCCTCCGCGATGTCCCAGGCCGAGCGCGCCTCCTGCCGCGCCGCGCGTTCCAGCTTGTCCTCGCCCGTGTCCGCATCGGAAGTGAGGTGCCCCACGTCTGTGATGTTGATGACCTGCTCCACCTCATGGCCCAGCAGGCGCAGGGTCTTCTTCAGCAGGTCGGGGAAGATGTAGCTGCGCAGGTTGCCGATGTGGGCATGGGCGTACACCGTCGGCCC
>CBDUSX010000499.1:0-2204 GCA_965369935.1 uncultured bacterium | reverse complement strand
CCCGCCGGGACAAAATTTCCCGTCCCACCTTGACGGAGGGGCAGGCGGGGATTATTCTTTAGGCACGGGAAACAGTTCTCCTAATCTTTGCCGAGAGGCCGTGTTGCGCACCGATCTGCTGCGAGACCGCAAAGCCCTCCTGCTGGCCGTACAGACCCCCGACCTATCCGAAGCCGAGCTGACCGACTCCCTGCGGGAGCTGGAAGACCTCGCCTTGAGCGTGGGCTGCCAGGTGGTGGGCAGGATGGTGCAGGCGCGGCCGCGCATCCACCCCGGCACCTTCCTGGGCTCGGGCAAGCTGAAGCAGGCCAAGGCCTCCATGGGCATCTGCGGGGCGGACCTGGTGATCTTCGACGCCAACCTTTCCCCCTCCCAGGGCGACAACCTGGAGCGCGAGCTGGAGCAGATGGTCATGGACCGCACCCAGCTGATCCTGGAAATCTTCAGCCGCAACGTGCGCACCCACGAGGCCCGCATCCAGGTGGAACTGGCGCAGCTCGAATACATGCTGCCCCGCCTGGTGGGCATGTGGGCCCACCTGGACCGGGAGCGGGGCGGGATCGGCGGCTCCAGGGGCGCAGGGGAAAAGCAGATTAACATTGACCGCTCCCTGATCCGCCACCGCATCGCCCGGCTGAAGAAGGAGTTGCGCCACGTGGCCCGGGAGCGGGACACCCAGAAGAGGCGGCGCGCCGCGTGCTTTCAGGTGAGCCTGGTGGGCTATACCAACGCCGGCAAGTCCACCCTGATGAACATGCTCACCAGCGCGGGCGTGACCGTGGAGGACCGGCTGTTCGCCACCCTCGATCCCACCACGCGGGTGCTGACGCGGGAAAACCGCCCGCCGATCCTTTTGTCCGACACGGTGGGCTTCCTCAAGCGCCTGCCGCACGAGCTGGTGGCCTCCTTTCACTCCACCCTGGAAATGGTGCGCGACGCGGACCTGCTGCTGCACGTGGTGGACCTGAGCCACGAGCAGTACGAGGAGCACATCGCCACCACCGAGGAGGTGCTCGCTGAAATCGGGGCCGGCACCAATCCGCGCATGCTGGTGTTCAACAAGACCGACCGCCTGGAGGACAGGCTGACCCTGCCCCTGGCGCGCAAGAAATACCCGGAGGCCGTGTTCATCTCCGCCCTGGAGGACGAAGGCGGGGAACTGCTGGGGCGCGTCAATGCCTTCTTCGAAAAATCCATGGTGACCACGCCGCTCCTGCTCGAATACGCCGATTCCGGGGGCCTGGCCAAGATTTACCGCTGGGGGCGGGTGGACGAGGTGCGCTACGAGGACGACGGCATCCACCTCACGGTCACTTCCACCCCGGCCAACCTGGAGCGCATCCGCTCCAGCCTGCCCGTGGCCCGGTAATTCCGGCCGAGAAAGGAGCGCATGGCGCGGATCGCAAAGATAGCCCTGGTGCAAACCACCGCCACCTCGGATTTCGAGGCCAATCTGGCCACCGCCCTGGAGCGGGTGGAGGAAGCCGCCGCGGCCGGCGTGGAGCTGGTGGCCTTTCCGGAGGTGTTCCTGTTCATCGGGGGCCGGCAGGGCAAGCTGGACAACGCCCTCAGCGTGGACGGCGAGGTGGTGGGGCGCTTCCGGGAGGCGGCCAGGCGCCACGGCATGGCCATCCTGCTGGGCAGCATCCACGAGAAAATTCCGGACAACGGGGAGAAGGTCTACAACACCTCCATCTGGATTGACGCCAAAGGGGAAATCGCGGCCACCTACCGCAAGCTGAAGCTGTTCGACGTGGCCCTGCCCGAGGTCACCATCAAGGAAAGCGACACCATCCAGGCGGGGGACGCCCTGCCGCCGGTGCTGGACACGCCCCTGGGCCGGGTGGGGCTGACCATCTGCTTCGACCTGCGCTATCCGGAGTTGTACCAGCATCTGCGCCGCCAGGGCGCGGAGATCGTGTTCATTCCCTCCAGCTTCACCGCCCCCACCGGCGCGGCCCACTGGGAGACCCTGCTCAAGGCGCGGGCGGTGGAAAACCAGGTCTTTATCGCCGCCCCGGCCCAATGGGGCATACACAACCCCAAGTTCACCTCCTTCGGCCACACGGCCCTGGTGGACCCCTGGGGCAGCGTCACCGCCCTTGCGCCCAACCGGCCCGGCATGATCATCGGGGAGATAGACCTGGACTACATGAAAAAGGTGCGGCGGGAACTTCCCATGGGCGTCAGCGAAGCCTGAGCGG
>CBDUSX010000498.1:0-2209 GCA_965369935.1 uncultured bacterium | reverse complement strand
GATCGTGTAGGTGTAGCGGGAGCCGTCTCCGCTGGAAAGGTCGCCCGGGTCCCGGAGCAGGGCCAGGGTGGGCCGGTATTTTCCGGGCTTGTTCCCCGCGCTAAACTGCAACTGCATGATGGCCCCTCCGAACCGCTTGCCCGGCTTGGGCGCGAATTCGGAGGCCGGGCGGGAAAGCACGGGCTTGCCGCCGCGCTCCAGGCTGCGCAACTCCTGGCCCCGCGCGCCGGGGGGGGCGGCTCCGAGGACGCCGCCGATGATCAGGTCGTTGCCCGGTTCGAGGCGCCCGTTTCCGTTGGTATCCTGAACGACCAGCCCGCCGTTGTACCGGGCGAGCGCCGCGGGCCTCTTGTACCCCATGGCCTTCAACTGCTGGGTCGAGAGCACCCCGGCGCCAACGATGCCCTTCTTGAATTTGACCATCCCGGCGGGGGGGACATTCGCCTTGGCGTACAGGTTCAACGTCACCGGCACGGTGCCCGGGGTTTTGCCCAGGGTTTCGCCGGACTTGATCCGCTGCCAGTTGTGGTTGCGGCGCTTGTCGGAAAAATTGTTCGGCAGGATTTGCGGAACGGCGTTTGGAATGAACCGCACCGTGTGCGACCCCTCGTGAATCACCTTGTTTTTCCCGTCAATGATCCTCACGTGCACCGTCCCGGTTTCGCCCTTGTTGAGAAAGGCGTTGTGCAGGAATCCGACGTGAAACACCTTGATGCCCCGCTGGCGGATGGGGTCCTGCTTCGAGCCGGGAGCGGGCGATACCAGCTTGTCCACGGGCAGGCCGGCATCGGAAACCGGTTCGATCAGGAAGGTGTTGTCGTTGTCGCCTTCGGAAACCCGGTACCCCACCTTTTTGCCGGGCAAGCCCTGTTGGGGCGCGCCCGTAACCAGCATGATCGCCCGCTGGGTCAAGGGAAGATCCCAGACCCGCTCGAATCCCGCGCCCATTTCGATCTCGATCCGCCCGCCGGCGGGGATGCCGTAGCCGGGGTGCTTCGGATCCATGAACTCCATGCCCGGCGCTTCGGGAGATTGCAGGTAAATGTTGATGCCGGCGTGGGCGCCCCGCACGGTGCCTGCCGCGGAAAGGGGCGAGTTGACGACGTCACTGACAATGTTGGTGGAACACCCCGCGGCGAACAGCGCCAATGCCACGCCGGCGGCCAGTTTCATACGGCGCAATGACAATTTCATTTTCGCTCCCTCTCGATGATCCGGGCCGGAGCGGCGCCGGAAGTTTGAATTCAGCAGAATGGATATTGAGGCATCCGGATTGACATAACCCGCGCCGCGGCGGAGGCCTTGCACCTCCCGGGGCAGCGGTTCAACGGCATTACGCGTCTATGACGGGTTCGATTTCGTCTATGTCGTAACCGTGCTCTTCCAGCAATTCTTCCATCGCCTCGACCAGGATCATGTGCAAACCCTCGTCCAGGGTTTCGATCATATCCAGGTTGCCGGTAAGCTTCCAGATCAGGAACAGTTCCAGGCGCGTCTTTTCGCTGACGTCCCAGGCCAACTCGGTGGTGTGCAGGGTCTCCGGCGGAATGGCCCTGCGCCAGGTATCGAGATTTTCGGAGACCTGCACCACGTCGGGTCCCCAATCCTTGAAGAAATCCGGCTGCAGCATGTCCGGGGCGACCTGGGTGCCGGTGGACATAATCTTGTAGATGATGCGGCTGTAGGCCTTCAGGGCGTCCTTGGCTGACTGCAGGCCGTTCCTGACCGCGATCTCGCGCATGATGGTGATGAGCCCGCCCGGATTGTTCTGCCGGGGACAGCGGGTGCACGAGAAGCACTGGGAGCAATCCCAGACCGAGTCGTTCAGCAGCTCGTAGAAGGTATGGACGTCCTCCCGCGCGAGCACCTGGGCGTAGACCCGCGGACTGAATTCGTAAAACCGCGCCGAAGGGCATGCCGCCACGCAAATGCCGCACTCGTAGCAGCCATAAAGCTGGGTGGGATAGCGCATGTCGTCCTTGACCTCGCGGAACAGGCGTTCCTTTTCCTCTTCGGGAACCTCCTGGTATTTCGCGTCCGCATAGATGGAACCCATCGCGCCTCCTGCCCTGATTCATCCGATGTGTGACCGCCGCTCCCCTCCGCGGCGCGGAAAGCCTAGGCTTCGAACCCTTCGCAGTGGATGCATTCTTCCACCTCGTTTTCGGCCATGTAGGCCGCGAAGCCGTCCAGCGCGTCCTGCCCCCGC
>CBDUSX010000497.1:0-2210 GCA_965369935.1 uncultured bacterium | reverse complement strand
GCGCGGGCATTGAGGGAGCGGGCCATACGCGCGGAGCGGGCGTCGTCGTGAATGCGCACCTGCGAGAAATCGTGGCCGAAGCGCGGCTCGAAGAAGGCGCGCTCCCGGGCAGGCAGGGCCTTTCCGCCGCCGCCCTTTGCGCGCAGTTGGGATTCCAGGGCAGGCGTGGCCCCGGGGGAGGGCGCCGCCCCTTCCCTGGCCGGGAGCACCGCCTGCTCTTTTCTGGCCGCCGGGGGCTTCCGGCGCCCGTTCCGTGGCGCGGGCATGCTCAGCACCGCGGCGGCCACCCGGTCGGCCTCCCGCTCGTGCCTGTCCCCGGGGCGGCTCACCTTCAACGCGGCCTGAACACCCCGCGGCCCGGACGGAAACAGGGCGACGTCGCCGAAGCGGTGGGGGAGCCCGGAGCGCGGGGCAAGCCGCGGGCCGCCGCTGCTTCCGCTCCAGGTCTTGAGCAGCAGAACCGGAGCGGGGGCGGAAGCCGAAGGGGCCAGGGCCAGGCCGCCCGCGGCGAAGACTCCACCCGCGAGGCCGCGGCTGGCGCCTACGGCAGAGGGAGACGCCCCCTGCCGCTGTCTGGCGGAGGCGGGCCTGGGTCTGGCCTGCCTGGCCGCGTATCGCGTTTTCCTTGCCATGCCGCTCCCCAAAGGAGTTCAACCGCTTGCCGCCGATTCCTGCGCCTTCAGAAGCGCTCCAGCCGAAGGCCGAACTGCGCCGCCAGGTCGTAAGGGACGCCGTGCACGGAGCCCTCGCCGTTGGCGCAGCACAGCTTGCGGGAGCGCACGTCCTCCACCCAGCGCGAACTGGACGCCTCGGCGCGCAGGTTGGCCACCAGGCGCATGGTTTCCACTTCGCGCTCCGCCTCCGAAAGTCCCCCCGGCAGGGCGGCCACCTCGCTCATGATGCGCGCCTTCACCCGCCGCTGGATGCTGCCGTTTTGCACGTTGATGTCGAACATCAGGGCCACGGCGCGCTCCGACCACAGGCCGTATTCCCCCGTCCAGTCCAGCGCTTTCCGGTAGCGCTCCCCGGCGTACTTGACCTGTATGTCCTGGCATTCCTGGGTGCGCCCGAGGGCCTTGAACATGCCGCGCCAGGGCTGGGTGAGATAGTGCTTCACCGGGTGCTGGATGGAGCCGGCGAATTCCATCAGTTCGTCCCTGGCCCCTTCCTGGTCCGCCTGCAGCGCTTCCTTCAGGATGTCCAACTGCTCCTGGAACACGGCCTCCATTACCTGCCGATGGCTGGCGATCATTTCCCCCAGCAGCTTCTGGAGCGTGCCCTGCCCGAAGTTCCACTGCAGCACCCCGAAGCTCACGCCCTGTCCGTCGAAATTCCCGCTCAGGCCCGCGAAGCAGTCCGGGAAGCCCTTGCCGATCTCGAAGGCGCCCGTCAGCGCCAGGCAGCGGTGGTCCAGGGGACGGCCCACGATCTCCGGCTCGGGAATGTCCCCGTCGAACAGGGCCCGCCAGGTGTTGGGGCCCACCACGCCGTCGGCCCCCATCCCCTGGGCCGCCTGAAAGGCCTTCACCGCCGAGGCGGTGCCGCCGCCGAAATCCCCGTCCACGGGGCCGAAGTAGAAACCCGCCCCCCGCAGGCGCTCCTGGATTTGCCGCACCTCATCCCCCGCCGAGCCGCTGCGGAACACCGCGGAGGGCGGCGCGGGAGGGGCCGCGGCCTCGGCCAGGGCCTGAAGGGTGTTGGGCCCGGCGACGCCGTCCACCGTCAGCCCGCGCGCCTCCTGAAACGCGCGCAGGGCGGCGTCCGTCCCGGCGCCGAAGATTCCATCCGGAGTGCCGGCGTCGTGGCCCGCCGCGTTCAGTTGTTCCTGCAGGGATTTGACTTCCTCGCCCCTGTCGCCCTGTTTCAAGGCCATGGTGCTCCCTCGCTTTTTTATTGCCCGTTGCCGTCAAGCCGCCCGCGCGGCCGCCGCGTCCGGTTCGGCCCGGATTCCTCCCGCGCCTATCCCGCTTCCTCCTCTTCTTCCTCCTCTCCGCCCTCCGGCTGGCGCTGCACCTGCTCCTCCATGCGCTCGGGGAAGAGCTGCAGGCTGGCGAAGTCGTGCCTGGCGGGCGTCACCGAAGCCGGGGCGCTCTCTTCCAGCGCCGGGCCCGCGGCCGCGGGGGATTCCACCGTCTGGGGCGTCTCCGCGCGGAACTGCGGCGTCACCCGTGGCGCCGGCGTCACCGAAGGCGCGGCCGGCTTCTTTTGCA
>CBDUSX010000496.1:0-2214 GCA_965369935.1 uncultured bacterium | reverse complement strand
CCGGCCGCATCCCCTCCGGCGCCTGCTCGCAGGAGGGTGTCCATGCAGCCACTGGCCTCGCCCAGCCGCGGGGCGGGTGTGCGCAATGCCCACCAGGGGCGTTTCAGCAGGTAGGGCGGCCCCGGCATCTTCAGCTTTCCCGCCGCGGGATGCTCGTGGGCCTGCACGAAGCCCCGCGCCTGCATGTGCGGGTCTGCCAGCAGCCGCTCATAGCCGTACACCGGTGCGGCGGGGATGCGGCGCTCCTGGCAGGCCCGGAACAGGTCTTCCACCTTCCACTGGGCGAAGAACTCCGCGAGGCCCGCGTTCAGCTCCTCTTCGGCCCGGGCGCGGGTGAACTTGGTTTCGAATTGCCCGGCCTTGGCCCATGCGGGCTCGCCCATCAGTTCCACCAGCCGCTGCCACTGGTCCTCCTCGATGGTGACCAGATAGATCATGCCGTCGGCGCAGGGGTAAAAGCCGTTGGGGGCGTATGCGCGCGGGAGCAGGCGCGAGTCCACCTCCCCGGCGTAGGAGTAGTTCACCATGTGCCGCCCCAGGCAGGTCAGGGCCGCCTCCCGCGCCGCCAGGTCTATGTGCTCCCCCGGCCCGCCCCGCATCACGCCATACAGCGCGGCCAGGGCCGCCGTGGCGCCGTGCAGCCCCGCCTGGATGAATGCGTGCTGGCCGAAGGGCTTGATGGGCGGCAGGGCCGGGTCGCTGCCGGGGCCGGGGCAGTTGAAACCCCAGCCGCTGCCGTGCATCAGGTTGAGCTCGGCCGCCGCGTATGCGCTGTAGGGGCCGCTCAGCCCGAAGGGCGTGATGGAGAGCATGACCAGCTTGGGATTGAGGGCGCGGAAGCGCTTGTACTCCAGCCCCAGGGCCTGCATGGCGGCGGGCGGGTGATCGTGGATCAGCACCTGCGCCCGGCCGGCAAGCCGCTCCAGGGCCGCCTGCCCCGCCTCGCCGCATAGGTCCAGTTCCACGCTGCGCTTGTTGGCGTTGAGGGCGATGTACAGGCCGCTGGCCTCCGGGTCGGCCCGATCCTGAGGGAACGGCCCGCGCCGGCGGCCCGGCTCTCCGCCGGGGGGCTCGATCTTCACCACCTCCGCCCCCAGGTCGGCCATCATTTTCCCGGCCAGGGGCGCGGCCACACCGCAGGCCAGCTCGAGCACCCTCACGCCTTCCAGTCCCTGGCCCACCGCCGTTCACCTCGAGTTGTTCGCTGCCGAAAGACAAAGCCGAAATACAAACCGCAATACAAAAATGGGGAGGCAAACCGCGGCCCGTGCCGCGTCACCTCCCCCCATCGCTCCCCGCATTGTCTGTCCACCGGCCGTCCCCCGGCCGTCCGCGCGTGCCTCCGGCTATGCCTGATAGGGCACGGGGAATTGACCCGGCGGCAGGAAAATGGTGGTGCGCTTGGCCAGCCGCGGCAGGGCCATGTCGTAAGGGTCGCGCCGATGCTGGAGGCGGCTGTTGTCCCACATCATCACGTCGCCCACCCGCCACTTGTGTGCATAGATGAATTCCTCGCGGCTGATGTGGGCCTTCAATTCCTTCAGCAGGGGCTCGCTGCGCTCCGGCGGCAGGCCCACGATGCCGAAGGTCTGGGTGATGTCCAGATAAAGGGATTTCTTGCCGTTGAGGGGGTTGGTCAGCACCATGGGATGGGTCGCGTCCGGGGTCAGATCGCGGATGTCCTGCACCTCCCGCTCCTCCGTGATGTCCGAATCGTACATGAGGTACTTGAACATGCCCTCGTAGTTCTCCAGTTCCGCCTGCAACTCGGCGGGCAGGGCCTCGTAGGCCATCCCGGTGTCGGCCCACCAGGTGTCGCCCCCCTCCTCCGGCATCTCGACCGCCAGGAAGATCGCCCCGGTGGCGGGCTTGGTGCGATAGCTCTGGTCCGTGTGCCAGCGCAGGTCGTAGCTTCCCAGCCCGCCGATGGTCTGGCCCTGCTCGTCCTTGAGGTTGGAGATGTAGGCGATTTCCGGGTGGACCCGGGAATGGATGTCCTTGCGCACCACCACCTCCAGTTTTCCGAAGCGCCGGCTGAAGTCCAGCAGGTCGGTCTCCGTAAGGCTCTGCCGCCTGGCCAGCAACAGCGGATGCTGCTGCCAAAGCTCGCGGATGGCGGCGCAGGTGGCCTCGTCCACTTGCGCGAGGTCCAGATCCAGCAGTTCCACGCAAAACTTCCCCGCCGGGCGGGTGTTCAGTTCCATGACGCGCGCT
>CBDUSX010000495.1:0-2217 GCA_965369935.1 uncultured bacterium | reverse complement strand
CCACGGCTACAGCGCCGCCTTGCGCGACAGGCTCAGCCGTCCGGGCTTGGAGGGCTCGAGCACCTTCACCTGCACCTCGTCCCCTTCCTTGACCACGGCGTCCATGCGGTCCGTGCGTTCCGCCGCCCACTCGGAGATGTGCACCAGCCCCTCGCCACCCCGGATGCGCACGAAGGCCCCGAACTCCTTCACGCCGGTGACCACGCCCGTGTAGACCTGCCCGACATCCGGGGTGCCCGCGACGTTCTGCACGGCGTCCTCCGCGGCCTCGGCGGCCTCCTTGTTGGGGGCGAAGATGCGGACGGTGCCCTCGTCGTCCACTTCCAGGCGGGTGGCGGTGTCGCGCTGAATCTGCTGGATGATTTTGCCGCCGGGGCCGATCAGGTCCCGCACGCGGTCCGGAGCGATGTTGACGGTGCTGATCAGCGGCGCGTTCGGCTTCAACTCTGCGCGGGGCTTTTCAATGACCTTGGCCATTTCGGCCAGGATGTGCAGCCGCCCCTGGCGCGCCTGCTCGAAGGCGCGGGCCATCACTTCGGCGGGCAGGCTGCCGATCTTGTTGTCCATCTGGATGGCGGTGATGCCCTGCTCCGTTCCGGCCACCTTGAAGTCCATGTCCCCCAGATGATCCTCGTCCCCCAGGATGTCGCTCAGGATCACCAGCTGATCGCCCTCCTGCACCATGCCCATGGCGATGCCGGCCACCGGCGCGGCGATGGGCACGCCCCCGTCCATCAGGGCCAGGCAGCCCCCGCAGACGGTGGCCATGGACGATGATCCGTTGGACTCGCTGATTTCCGAGGCGATACGCACGGTATAGGGAAATTCCTCCTCGTCCGGCATCACCGCCGCCAGGGCCCGCCTGGCCAGCATGCCGTGGCCCACTTCCCTCCGTCCCGGCCCGCGCAGGAAGCGGGTTTCCCCCACGGAATAGGGGGGAAAGGCGTAGTGGAGCATGAAGCGTTCATAGTCCACGCCGTCCAGGCTTTCCACCAGTTGCCGGTCCTGGGAGGTGCCCAGGGTCAGCGTCACCATGGCCTGGGTTTCGCCCCGGGTGAACAGGGCCGAACCGTGGGGCCCGGCCAGCCAGTCCACCTCGCAGGTGACCTCCCGAATCGCCTCGGGCCCGCGGCCGTCCACCCGCCGGTTTTCCTGCACGATCTGCTCGCGCATCAGGCGCGCCTCCAGCCCGTCCAGCAGGGGCTTGGCGGAGGCGGCCGTGCCTTCTTCCGGATGCTCCGCTTCCAGCTCCTCCAGCAGGCGCCGCTTGGCTTCGCGCAGGTTGTCGCGGCGGGCGTGCTTCTCCGGCGTGTCCAGGGCCGCCAGCAAGGCCGGGCGGGCCTTCTCCTCCAGCCCCGCGGCGAATTCCGGAGGCGGAGGTGGCTCGGGCAATTCCACCTTGCCGTGGCCGGCGGCCTCGCGCAGGGCCTCCATCAGCTCCAGCATGGGGCCCGCCTGCTCCCGGGCAAATTCGATGGCTTCCAGCATCTCCGCTTCGGGCAACTGGCGGCCGCCCCCCTCCATCATCACCACCCCCTGCCGGGAAAAGGAGACCGTCAGGTCCAGGTCAGAGAGGCTGCGCTCCTCGAAGCTGGGCAGGGCGATCAATTTGCTGTCCACCCGCCCCACGCGCATGGCGGCCAGGGGCCCGTCCCAGGGAATTTCGGACATGTGCAGCGCCGCCGCCGCGCCGTTCATGGCCAGGACGGGCGTGTCCGACCCGGCGTCGTAGCTGAGCACGGTGGAAATGACCTGGGTGTCCGCCTGGTACGCCTTGGGAAAGAGCGGGCGCAGGGAGCGGTCGCAGAGCCTGCTGCCCAGCACCTCCGCGTCGCTGCTGCGCCCTTCCCGGCGCAGGAAGCCCCCCGGAATGCGCCCGGCGGCGGACATGTAGACCCGGTAATCCACCGTCAGCGGCAGAAAATCCAGCTCCGCGCCGCGCTTGGGGTCGTACACCACCGTGGACAGGATGGCCGTGTCACCGTCGCGCAGCAGCACGGCGCCATGGGCCTGCCTGGCGATGCGCCCTGTTTCCAGTTCGATTTTGCGGTTGCCTATCTCGACCGATTCTTTCCACATGTCGCTGTCCCCGGCTGCGCCTCTGTACCCTCGATCCCCCCACCATTGGTGGAACCATGCCGGGTGGGCGGCTCCCCGGCCGATCCCCATGCAGGATCGTTTCCCGTCCATACCGGGAAATCCGGCGGGATGCAATGC
>CBDUSX010000494.1:0-2218 GCA_965369935.1 uncultured bacterium | reverse complement strand
CACATCGGCTCGGTGCTTTCCATCGCCGATATCCTGGCCGTGTTGTACGGCGGCGCGCTGCGCGTCAATCCCGCCGATCCCGGCTGGGAGCAGCGGGACCGCTTCATTCTCAGCAAGGGCCACGCGGGCGCGGGCGTGTACGCGGCGTTGGCCGAAGCCGGATTCATGCCCCTGGAAGAACTCCAAACCCACTACCAGGACGGCTCCCGGCTTTCCGGACACGTGTCCCACAAGGGAATACCGGGTGTAGAGTTGTCCACCGGCTCCCTGGGCCACGGCCTGCCCGTGGCCTGTGGAATGGCGCTGGCCGCCAAGCTCGACGAACGGGACAATAAGGTGGTCGTCGTGATGAGCGACGGGGAGTGCGACGAGGGTTCCAACTGGGAAGCCATCCTTTTCGCGCAACATCATCGCCTCGACAATCTGGTGGCGCTCGTGGATTACAACAAAATCCAGAGCATCAAGTCCGTCTCAGAAACGCTGGAATTGGAGCCTTTTACGCAAAAGTGGCAAAGCTTTCGCTGGGCCGTGCGCGAGGTGGACGGGCATGACCACGAGGCAATCTCCGGGGCGCTGTCCGCGTTGCCGTTCGAGGCCGGCAGCCCCTCGTGCATCATCGCCCACACCACCAAGGGCAAGGGGGTGTCCTTTATGGAAAACAGCGTGCTGTGGCATTACCGCTCCGCGGACGAGAGCGAGCTTTCCGCGGCCCTGGCGGAACTGGAGCAGGCCGACTGATGCGAGACGCATTCGTGGAGGAATTGCTGGCCCTGCTCAAGCAGGACCCCGGCGCCATGCTGCTTACGGGCGATCTGGGCTTCGGGATATTCGATGAAATCTCGCAGCTCTGCCCGCGGCAGTTTATCAATGTGGGCGTCGCCGAGCAGAACATGGTGGGCATCGCCACCGGCCTGGCCCTGGAAGGGCGCAAGGTCTTCACTTACTCCATCGCCAACTTCGCTTTCCTGCGCTGCCTGGAGCAGATTCGCAACGACGCGTGCTACCACGAATTGAACATCAACATCGCCGCCTCCGGCGGCGGATTCAGCTACGGAGCCCTGGGCATGTCCCATCACGCCACCGAGGACATTTCCATCATGCGGGGCCTGCCGGGAGTGACTCTCGTGGCGCCCGGCACCGTATGGGAAATGCGCCGGGCCGTCCCTGCACTGCTGGCCGCGCCGGGGGTGGGCTATCTGCGCATTGACAAAAGCCAGGCCGAAGAACCCTCCCAGGGGGTGCCGTTCCAGCTCGGCAAGGCGCGCCGCCTGCGGGAGGGCGCCGACGTTGCCCTGATCTCCACCGGCGGAATTCTCATGGAGGCGCTGCAGGCCGCGGAGCGGCTGGCGCAGGAGGGATTGGAGTGCCGTGTTTTGAGCATGCACACGGTCAAGCCGCTGGATGTGGACGAGGTGCTCGCGGCAGCCACGGAAACCGGGGGCATCGTGACCATCGAGGAGAACACCGTTATCGGCGGCCTCGGCGGAGCGGTGGCGGAAGCCTGCATGGCGGCCGGGGCGAGCCCGGCATTTTTCCGCAGCATCGGCATGGCCGATATGTACGCCACGGCCGTCGGCAGCCAATCCTATCTCAAGCAGCTCTACGGAATGGACGCGGCCGCCATCGCGGACACCGTCCGCAAGCAGATCGCCTTGCCTGCCGGAGCAAAAAAAACCGTATCTTAATTCTAGCAGCCCGGCCGGGCCTGCCTGCCCTCCCCCGGCGCTTCACGGAAGCACCGGCGAAGCGGACCGGCAGAGGCTGCCTCCCTCGCGGAACGGCCCTGGGGCGGACTCATCGCGGCGGGGAATGATTTGAAGCGTGGATTCGACATTCTGTTGGCCGGCTTCGGCCTTGCCCTGGCCGGCCCCGTGCTCGCCGGATTCATAGCGTGGATCTGGCTCACGGACCGGCACTCGCCATTCTATGTGGCCCCGCGGGTGGGAAAGGACGGCCTCCTGTTCTCCCTGGTGAAGCTGCGCTCCATGGCCGTGAACGCGGACGCCACCGGAGTGGATTCCACCTCCGCCGCCGACCCCCGGATTACCCGGCCCGGCGCCTTTATCCGCCGCTACAAACTCGATGAACTCCCGCAGTTGTGGAACGTACTCAGGGGCGACATGAGCATGGTCGGGCCGCGGCCCAACGTGAGGCGAGGCACGGAACGGTACACCAAAGCAGAAATGCGGCTGCTCTCCGTCAGGCCCGGCATCACCGA
>CBDUSX010000493.1:0-2225 GCA_965369935.1 uncultured bacterium | reverse complement strand
CAAATCCATCCTGGGAAACCGGAAACCCCGCAAGCCCCCGCGCTCCGGCGGGAGGGCGGGGGCGGGCGTTGAAGCCGCGCCGGTGATCCCCGCGGAGCGCATTCACCCCAACGTGCTGGAGATCGTGAAACGCCTGGGCGAGCGCGGCTTCACGGCCCTGCTGGTGGGGGGTGCGGTGCGGGACCTGCTGCTGGGGCGCGCGCCAAAGGACTTCGACCTGGCCACCGCCGCGCGCCCGGAGCAGGTGAAGCGGCTGTTTTCCAATGCGCGCATCATCGGGCGGCGCTTCCGGCTGGTGCACCTGAAATACCCGGACATGACCGTGGAGGTGGCCACCTTCCGGGCGGCTTCGAGCAGCAGGCGCGGAGGAATGATCGTGCGGGACAACACCTATGGCACGCCTGAGGAGGACGCCTTCCGGCGGGACTTCACGGTGAACGCGCTGACCTGCGAACTGCCGGACGGGCGCGTGATCGACCATGTGGGCGGGCTGGCCGACCTGCGGGAGGGGGTGATCCGCACCATCGCGCCGCCCCACGTTTCCCTGCGGGAAGACCCGGTGCGCATGCTGCGCGCCGTGCGCTTCATGGTGCGGCTGGGCTTTCACCTGGAAGGAGAACTGGCCGGCGCCATGACGGGCATGGCCGACGGCCTGGCCCGGGTGAAGCGGCACCGGCTGGCGGAGGAAACCCAGCGCTTCCTCACCAAGGGCAATGCGCTGGAGGTGTTCGCGGCCCTGGAGCCCTTCGGCCTGCTGGCGCCCATGCTGGGGCTGGATGGCCAAACGTGGTTCTTCGCCCCGCAGGCGCGAACAGGCCCCCTGACCGCGCTCAAGCCCTACCTGAAAGCCCTGGACGCATGGCTCGCGGCGGGGCGGGAGCCGCCTTCGGCCACCCTGGCCCTGCTGGGGCTGGTGCTGGCCTGCGCGCGGCCGGAGCAGCGGGAGTTGCTGCTGTGGCCCGGCGCGGCGCATCCGTCCCGGCGAGGCAAGCCCCCGGCGGGCCTGAACAAGCTCAAGGTTGAACTGCATCAGATGCTGGGAAACTGGGGCCTGCTGAAAGGGCAGGTCAACCCCGCCATGCTTATTCTATCCGCCGCCCGCGCCCTGCTGGCCGGCCGCCGCCCGCACTCTGCCGGTCTGCCACCGCGCGGGGAGGGCCGGCCTCCGCCGGGAACCCGCGAGGCCTGGCAGTTGCTGGCCCTGCTGGGAGCGGTGCTGGGCCTGGAAAAGGACTTCACCTCGCGCGCTCCCGCCGAGATGGCCGGCCTGCCCGTGCTGCCCATCTTCGATCATCAGCCGCGCCGCCCCGAGGGGCGCAAGCGCGCCGACGCCGCCCGTCCGGGCGGAGGCAGGCCCCGCGGACGTGGGCGTAGCGGCGGCACCTCTCGCGGCAAGCAGCCGCAGCGCTCCCGCCGCCACCCCGGACGGCACGGGGAAAGGAAGCCCGCGGTTTCGTGATGGATCGCGGATCAGGATCTGTAAGCCCGCATACTTCGCATCCGGCCCCAGCCCCGTTTAATGTTGAAAACTTGCAACCGTTGGCGAATGTAGTAATAGACTATAAATATAAGGGAATTCCATAATTCAGCGGCAGCCTGGCACGCCGTGTCCGTGCTGCCCGGCGCAGCCGTCCGTTCAGGCCGGCGGCGGCAAATAAAAAATGGAGACAGACCATGACCCAGTGGATTCGGTTCGAGCATGGAGGAAAAACGCAGTTCGGCACTCTGGAGGACGGAAAGATCACCGTTCACGAGGGGGATATGTTCAACCAGCCCAAGTCCAACTCCGAGACGGTTGCGCTGGAGGAGGTGAAGGTGCTGACCCCCACCGAGCCCAGCAAGATCGTCGCCCTGTGGAACAACTTCAACGCCCTGGGGCAGAAGCTGAACCTGGACACGCCTGAGGACCCGCTCTATTTCATCAAGGCCACCACATCGGCCCTGGCGGGCGGGGAGCTGATCCGCCGCCCGGCCAACTACGACGGCAAGGTGATCTTCGAGGGCGAACTGGGGATCGTGATCGGGAAGGAGTGCCGCTCCATCTCCGAGGACGAGGCGGACGATTACATCTTCGGCTACACCTGCATCAACGACGTCACGGCGGTGGAGCTGCTCAACAAGGACGCCTCCTTCGCCCAGTGGACGCGGGCCAAGAGCTTCGACACCTTCGGGGTGTTCGGGCCGGTGGTGAGCACCGGGCTGAACCCGGACGGGCTGTCCATCGT
>CBDUSX010000492.1:0-2231 GCA_965369935.1 uncultured bacterium | reverse complement strand
CCCTGCTTCTCCGCTCAGGACTCCGCGGTCAGGGCTCCGCACAGCCGGTAGAGGCCCTGGTTGACCGGGCCCTCGACGCCCAGTTCCAGCAGCCGCTGATCCGGAAGCTGCGCCGTCCGCGCCGCTTCCAGCGCCGCTTCCTGCGGGCCGTCCATCAGCCACACGAAATCCGTGGTGGCGTCCCAGCCCCGCAGGTTGGTTTCGGCGGTATCCCGGCTCGTGGCCTGGCCGGTGGACACCGTCTCTCCCAGGCGCAGGCGCGTCACGCCGGGGGGCAGGCTCAGTTCCGCCAGCAGGGCCTCGCGCAGCGCATCCCGCCCGCCGGGGCGGGGGTTGAAGCGCAGGGTCAGCACCGCCCCGCCATCCGCGCCATCCGCGCCGCCCTGCTCCCCAACGAGGCGGCACACCGCGCGCACGGTATTGCGGAACGTGGGCATGACGCGCTGGGTCCAGGGGGTGGGGTTGTTCAGCCGTTCCAGGTATTCCGGGCCGGAGAGCACGTCCACGGATTTCGTGCCATACACGGCAAAGTAGCGGGGCGATGCCCCCTCGCCGTGGTAGCGCCACCCGCCGATAAAGCCCGGCACCCCCACCCGCTCGGGCAGGTGTTCCTCATCGTACCAGGCGTTGAAGTCCTCCTCCGCGGAAGGCTCCACGTCCGTCCACACCAGCAGCATGCCCTGTGCGCTCTCGTCCATAAGCGCAATTTAGGTAAGGCGTGCGAGCCGGGTCAAGGGAATAGTTGGGGGCGGACGCCGGGCGCGCGGCCCGCGGAGCGGGGTGGCGCGGTTGACGCGCCGGGCCGGGGCGGCTATAGCTTTGTCTATAAAGCAATGTCTATAAAACAAAGCGAATTCAAATGCATCCGCGGCGTATTTGGAATAAAATCGGCGCATCTCACACAACCGGGAAGCGCTGGACGCGGAATTCCATATGCGGCGCAAGGCTATGCCGCATAGGGAAAGCATCGGGGAGAGAGGCTCTCGGGCAGGAATGACCCTTGAGGCGGTCAGCCAAGCAGGACGTGTGCATGGACAGGATTGAGCAAAAATTCGCGGTGGATTTCGATTTTCCGGTTTGCTTTACCAGGGACCTGTTCTCCGAGCACAACCCGCTGTTCGTGGAGACGGTGAGGCGGCTGGAGGCCGGCAAGCGGCACCGGGTGTTGTTCGTCATTGACGACAACGTCGCCGCGGCCCACCCGGCGTTGACCTCCTCCATCGAGCGCTATTGCGCGGCGCACGGGGAATCCCTGGAACTGGTGGGCGCGCCGGTGCTGGTGCCCGGCGGGGAGGGGGTGAAGAACGACACGTCGCATTTTTTCGAGCTGGTGGATCTGGTCAACCGGCACGGCATTGACCGCCATTCCTTCCTCGCAGTCATCGGGGGCGGGGCGGTGCTGGACATGGCCTGCTTCGCCGCCGCGGTGGCCCACCGCAGCGTGCGGGCCATCCGCATCCCCACCACCGTGCTGGCCCAGGACGATTCCGGGGTGGGGGTGAAGAACGGCATCAACCTGTTCGGCAAGAAGAACTTCATCGGCACCTTCATGCCGCCCTTCGCCGTGCTGAACGACATTACCTTCATCTCCACCCTCAGCCACCGGGACAAGATCGCCGGGGTGGCCGAAGCGATCAAGGTGGCGCTGATCCGGGACGTGGAGTTCTACCGCTATCTGGAGGACAACGCCTCGCGCATCGCCGGGGAGGAGTTGGACGTATTGGAACGCGTGATCCGCCGCTCGGCGGAATTGCACATGGCCCACATCGCCGGCTCGGGCGACCCTTTCGAATTCGGCAGCGCGCGCCCGCTGGATTACGGCCACTGGGTGGCCCACAAGATGGAATCCCTCACCGAAAACCGCCTGCGCCACGGAGAGGCGGTGGCCCTGGGCATGGCCGTGGACACGGTCTACGCCATGAAGATCGGGAGCCTGCCCGCCGCCTCCGCGGAGCGGATCATCGCCCTGCTGGAGGCCGTGGGCTTCCGCCTGTGGGAGGAAGAGCTGCTGGCCCGCGGCGCCTCGGGCGAATTCCTGGTGCTGGAGGGCCTGCGGGAATTCCGCGAGCACCTGGGGGGCATCCTGCACATCACCCTGCTGCGCGAACTGGGCGATGCCTACGAGGCCAACGAGATGGACGAGTCCGTGGTGACCGAGGCCCTGCACTGGCTTCAGGCGCGCTTCGAGGGCGGGCTTTCCGGACGGCCGTCTTCCGCGGCGATGGGCTAGG
>CBDUSX010000491.1:0-2232 GCA_965369935.1 uncultured bacterium | reverse complement strand
GGCCACGGCAACAACGGACTTTTTCCAGGTACCCACCACTGCTCTCTTCGCCCGGACAACCCGGTGCGCCGCATCCCCCGGCTTTGAAAGAACCTGATAGGCCCGTACCGGCTTGGCGATATTTTTTACCGTCTGTTCGCCAATGAACTCGAAATGCAGTGGCAGCCTGGATACAACTTCCTCATGGGCCTTACCGGAAATGCATATCCCCCCCGGCTCGGCCAGGGATTCAAGCCTCGCCGCAATGTTGACGCCGTCCCCGTAAAGCGCTTCTTCTTTGACGAGCACGTCGCCCAGCGTCACACCGATACGGAAATCCATGCGGCGGTTGTCGGGGAGTTCCTGGTTGCGTTCCGCAAGTTCCCGCTGGATGTCAACGGCGCAGGAAACAGCGTCTAATACCGAAGTGAACTCGGCCAGCAGGGAATCCCCAGGTGCATTGACAACCCGGCCTTTGTATTCCCCAATCTTGTCGGAAAAGACTTTGCGGTAGGTAGTAAGTGTGGAGAGCGTGCCTTCGGGGTCGTCACCCATCAGGCGGGAATAACCCACCACGTCGCTGACGAGGATGGCAGTGAGTTTCCGTTGGACGTCCGTGGATGCCATAGGAGCCTCCCCCAATAAGCGCCATGAAACTGTGTGTGTGGATTTGAAATGATTGTAATAAATACGGCGGGGATTATCAGCAAATAAACGGGCGGGGGACTCCCAGAGGGATTATGTCACGGCCCCCACCTCACGCACTTGCTCCACCCTTGCACGGGTTTGTGCGACGGGGCGTGTGACAGTTAGGGATGGGGGCTTCATTCCGGCAGCCACATGGCCGGGGCCTAGGCGTTCCGTACTGTTCCCGCTTTCCGTGGCGCGGCGATCCACACGGCGATCGCGCTGCCGATAATCGCAAGCGCACTGACGGCAAATGCGAACTGATAGTTTCCTGCACTATCGAAGAGGTATCCGGCGAGGGGCGGCCCGATGAATCCGCCGATTCCCCCTCCGCCATTGAGGAAACCAAAGATGGCGCCAAAATGCTTGCCGTAGTAGAGGTCAGCCGGGATTACCGCCAGTTGCGAAATGCGCATCCCAAAACCGATTCCGAAAACTATAGAAAATGCAATCAACTTCCATAGGTCATCGGGGCCGGTCAAGAAACTGAAGAACCCAATGCCGATCACGGCCAGAAGACTTCCGAGACCGAAGACCCACTCGCGTCCCCAGCGATCGGAAAGAACACCGCCGATCAGATTGCCGGCTGTAGTAACCACGCCTGCCAGGCCGAATACCCAGGCGGCCGTGCCAGGGTCGAAACCCTTATCAAGCGTGTGCGCCATTTGATGTGTCGTCATAATTTGATAGGCGGTGACACCAAACATCCACATGAAGAACATGGCCCAGAGCGGGACGGTTCGCATGGCCGCCCACAAAGTCACATCTGGAACATCGCAGTCCTCCGGTGTAGGTGTCTCCGGAGTCAAGGGCGTATTCGCTGCTTCCCGCCCCTCGCTGCCCGGATTCGTACCGAAATCTCCCGGCCCGCGCCGGTACAAGAGCGCCGCCAGAGGCACAATTCCCAACGCCACTATTGCGCCGAAGGCCGCAATGGCCCGCCGCCAACCCAATTGGGCAATTAACCAAGCATTCAGCGGGTAGAAAATAACGGCACTGCTGGACGACCCCGCAGCGATAATGCCCATTGCCGTGCCGCGGGAACGGGTAAACCATGCGCCGATAACCGCGGTGGCGGGCGTCATGATGAATGCAATACCTGCCGCGCCCAACACGCCAAAGAAGAGGTAGTATTCCCAAAGTGAATGGGCACGGCCGGTGAGCACCAATCCCGCACCAAGGAGCAGTCCGCCGATAGGTACGGCCACGCGGGGGCCAAACCGGTCGGACATGCGCCCCGCGAGCGGGGCGAAAACCAATATCAGGAGCCAACTCAGCGAGTAGCCCACGGCTGCTTCACCCCGCTGCCACCCGAATTCCTCTAGTAAGGCGACGTAATACAGCGCAAAGGTCGACCGCACCGACCATGCCAAGGCATTCGCAAGCGCCGAAAGGGCAACAATGATCCAACCATAGTAAAATCCAGGCATTGCACCTCCAGGAAAGCGATGCGCCTGGCCTCCGGGGCATCCGAAAGCGAGAAGGCCGTGCTGTTCCACGACTCGGCGGTCACGTTCTATCGGCTCGGGTAGGAAACGGGACGGCGGCCCGCTACGGGTGGGTCTA
>CBDUSX010000490.1:0-2247 GCA_965369935.1 uncultured bacterium | reverse complement strand
CCGGCGATCCCTCCGGCCGCCGGCGGAAGCGGTGAATGCCCCTCGGAAAAACCCGCCCGCCAAAGGAGGGCAGGGCGCGGACATATTCGATAAGGACATATCCGAAAGGCAGCTACGCCGGAAAGGGTAGCAGATGCGTCTCGCTGAATCCACCGCCCACCCCATATGACCCAACGCCGCTTGACCTGGGCGCCGGGCTGTGGAAGTATTCAAACCTATGATTTTATGCGGTTTTTTAACAAGTTAACCTACCCACCGGGTGGCGGGAGCGGGCCAGACCCCCATCCATTCCAGGAAAGACTAAAGATGGCAAAGGCAAAGCAGAGCGCCGGCGACTCCCCTGAAAGCAAATCCCCTGAAGAAGATCAGCATTCCGATAGCGAGGTGCATGCCTTCCAGGCGGAAATGCAGCAGTTGCTGAATATCATCATCCATTCCCTGTACTCGGAGCGGGAGATTTTCCTGCGTGAGCTGATCTCCAATGCCTCGGACGCCATCAACAAGCTCAAGTTCGAGATGATCACCAATCCCAAGGTGCGCGACAAGGACGCGGCTTTGGAGATCGTGCTGGAAGCCGACGAAACGGAGAAGACGCTCACGGTCAGCGACTCGGGCATCGGCATGACCCGCGAGGAACTGATCGGCAACCTGGGCACCATCGCCAGGTCGGGCACGCTGGAATTCGTCAAGCAGCTTTCCGGGGCGGACCCCAGCCAGCGCATGGACCTGATCGGCCAGTTCGGGGTGGGCTTTTACTCCGTGTTCATGGTGGCCCGCCGGGTGGTGGTGGACTCCTGCCCCGCCGATCCCTCCCAGCAGGCCTGGCAGTGGATTTCCGAGGGCGGCGGGGAGTACTGGCTGGAGCCTTCGGCCCGAAAGGCCAGGGGCACCTCCGTCCGGGTGGAGTTGAAGGAGGAGGCCGAGGAGTTCTGCATATCCGGGCGCGTGGAGCAGATCGTGAAGAAGTACTCGAACTTCGTGCCCCACCCCGTCATGCTGGAGGAGCGGCGCCTCAACGCCCAGGACGCTATCTGGATTCAGTCCAAGGCGGAAGTGGACGCCGGGCAATACAACGAGTTCTACAAATTCCTCACCCACGACTTCGAGAACCCGCTGCACACCATTCACCTGTCCATTGACGCGCCGGTGCAATACCGCGCGGTGCTGTTCATCCCCCCGCAGATTTCCAACGAGGTGCTTTACAGCCCCACCGGCCACGGCCTGGAGCTTTACGCGGCCAAGGTGATGATCCAGCACGAGTCCCCGGACCTGCTGCCGCTCTACCTGCGCTTCATGCGCGGGGTGGTGGACACGGAGGACCTGCCGCTGAACGTGTCGCGGGAGATGGTGCAAAAGCACCCGCTGCTGGCCAAGCTGCGCACCAGCCTGGCCGGGCGGGTGCTGCGGGAGTTGGAGAGCCTGGCCTCCTCCGACCCGGAGCGCTACGCCACCTTCTGGAACCAGTACGGCAAGGTGCTGAAGGAGGGCATCAACGCGGATACGGCCAATCAGGAGCGGCTGCTGGGGCTGGTGCGCTTCAATTCCTCGCAGTTTTCGGGCGAGGAGGAGTTGACCACCCTCACGGACTACGTGTCCCGCATGCGGGAGGGGCAAAACGAGATCCTGTATTTCAACGGCCCCTCGCGGGAGGCCATCGAGCGCAATCCGCACCTGGAATATTTCCGCAAGAACGGCCTGGAAGTGCTCTACATGTACGACCACGTGGACGACTTCATCATGGCCCAGTTGCGGGAATTCGAGGGCAAGGTCTTCGCCAGCATAGACCAGTCCAACCTGGAGGCGTTCAAGGAGGAGGGCGCCAAACCCCCGAAAAGCAAGCAGGCGCTGGCCGGAGAAGAACTGGAGGCGGTGCTGAAATACCTCAAAGACACCCTGGGCGAGCGGGTGGCCTCCGTGGAAGTCTCGAAGCGGCTGGTGGACAGCCCGGCCTGCCTGGTCAATCCGGATGAGATGCCCGGCAACGTGCAGAAGGTGATGCACATGCTGGACAAGAATTACCAGGGCGTTCCCAAGATTCTGGAGGTCAACCCGGCGCATCCGCTGATCCGCCACATGTCCGCCATCCATAAATCCGGCCAGGAAGAGGGGCTGCTGAAGGAGTTGGCCGAGCAGATTCTGGACAACTGCCTGCTGGTGGAAGGGCTGATCGAGCACCCGGAGCAGATGGTCGAGCGCATCCAGTCCCTGATGACCCGCGCCGCGGCCTCCCCCCCCGCAGGAGAAGCA
>CBDUSX010000489.1:0-2263 GCA_965369935.1 uncultured bacterium | reverse complement strand
GTGGACGACAAGGCCCTGGAAGCCGAACTGGCCGCCGCCCGGCAGCGCCTGGAAAAAATGGAGGGGGTCAACCTGGCCGCGCCGGAGGAATACGAGGCCCTGGCCGAGCGGCTGGGATTCCTGCACAGCCAGAAGGAAGACCTGGAATCCGCCATCGCGGATCTGGAAGAATCCATCCGCCGCATGAACCAGGAATCCCGCAGGCGCTTCAAGGAGACTTTCGATACGGTCAACGAGAAATTCCAGGAAATCTTTCCGCTCATTTTCAACGGCGGGGAAGCCCGGCTGGTGCTGACCGATTCGGAGGATATGCTGCTGGCGGGTGTGGACATCGAGGCGCAGCCCCCGGGGAAAAGGCTGCAGAATCTGAATCTGCTTTCCGGCGGAGAAAAGGCCCTGACGGCCATAGCGCTGATCTTCTCCTTCTTCCTGTTCAAGCCCTCCCCGTTCTGTCTGCTGGATGAGGTGGATGCGCCCCTGGACGATGCGAACGTGAGACGTTTCACCCAATTGATCCAAAGCATGACAGATCGCTCACAATTCATTATTATTACCCACAACAAGCGCACCATGGAGATAGGTGATCTGCTCTATGGCGTAACCATGGAGGAGGCAGGCGTTTCCAAGATCGTCTCTGTCAACCTGGCGAGTTAATCTTGAAGGAAGGCGCGGACTCCATGCTGGATTGCTGGAATTCACCAATCGCAAGAGCCGGGCTCGCCCTGCTGATCGTGCTGGGGCTGGCGCCCGCGCTCGCTCTGGGCCAGGCAGACTCCGAGAATCTGGCGGACCGTATCGCAAAATCCCTCAACTCCATCAAGAACCCCAGCTACAGGACGGCGGCGTTTTCCCGTGTGCGCAACGCCGGCACGCGCGTCAACGTAGACGAGTTGATTGATTACGCCAACGTGAAGATCGTGCGGGGGCGGCGCCTGCGCGTCATTGACCGCTCCAAGCTCAATCTGATTCTCAAGGAACAGAAGATTCGCCTTTCGGATTTCGTCTCGGCCAAGCAATATCAGGAGTTGGGCAAGCTGCTGGGGGTGGACCTGTTCATCTACGGCACGATCTACCAGGACGCCCTGGTGCTGAAAGCCATTGACGTGCAGAACTCCTCCATCGCCTGGGCCGACGTATTCTCCCTCGGCGGGGTCAGCCAGGAAACTGAGCTGTTGAAAGCCCTGGGCGGGGGCGTGGTCAATTCCCTGCGCAAGGACCTGGCGCGGCTGCGCAAGGCCAACATCCGCCAGATCAGCTTTTGGGATTTCAGCCCGGTGGAGGTGTTTTCCGCGCCCGCGCTAATGGACTACCTGTCCGTGGCCATCACCAGGGACGGCAATCTGCAGGTGGTGGACCGCGAGAACCTGGAGTTGATCACCAAGGAGCAGCGGCTGAACCAGGCCATGTTCATCAACCAGAGCACGGCCAAGCGCCTGGGCGAAATCTATGGCGTGGACGCGTTCATCTACGGTGGGGTTACCCGCCGCCCCGACGGCACCATCGTCGCCTCCCTGAAGATGCTCAACATCTTGAACGGCGTGATCGAGTGGGCGGATCTGGTGAAGGTGGGGCCAGGCGCCGGGAGCGCAAGGCAGGCGGTAGCGGGGCGCGCGGGCGCGCAAGGCGGCAGGCACGTGGCGGGCATGGCCTACGTTCCGCCGGGCGAATTCGTGATGGGCACCAACGGCGATCCCAAACAGTCCAACCCCATGCGCAGGGTCAATGTTTCCGGCTTTTACATAGACATCACGGAGGTCACCAACAAGGAGTATGCGGAATTCGTCAAGCAGCGGCGCTACCGCTCACCCCATTACTGGGGCGGCAACAGCTATTCCCGCGGCACGGCCGACAATCCGGTGGTGGGCATCAGCTGGGACGACGCCCGCCGCTACTGCCGTTTCATGCGCAAGCGGCTGCCCAGGGAGATGGAATGGGAAAAGGCCGCCCGCGGCACCCAGGGCCGTGCCTTTCCCTGGCAGGCGGACACGTTTTCCGCCGGCTACACGGTCTCGCGGGAATCGCGCAGCCAGTCTTCCGTCTCGGTGAGGCAGCGCACCCAGGATGTTTCCCCCTATGGAGCCAAATTCATGGCCGGAAATGTGAGGGAGTGGGTGGAAAGCCGGTTCAAGCCCTATCCGGGCAATTCCGGCGCTCCCACCCGCAAGGGCCAACGGGTGATCCGCGGTGGCTCCTGGGCCAAGAACAAACTCTCCGCCCGCACCTTTCACCGCGAGGGCAGCAGCCCCAACCACGCTTGGCAGGA
>CBDUSX010000488.1:0-2266 GCA_965369935.1 uncultured bacterium | reverse complement strand
GCCTCCGGCGGCCAAAGGGCTCCGCCCTCGGTGTAGTGCCTCCGGCGGCCAAAGGGCTCCGCCCTTTGTAATCCCGGCAGGGGCCACGGCCCCTCCACCCCATATGGGCCACAAATATTGTTCCGATTGGCCAAAGCCAATCGAACAACTCAGTGATGGGTAAATCACAGGAGCAAAGTCCGGCGCATGGAAGAAAAGCGGCTTTCCGTTTTTGAGAAATACCTGACCCTGTGGGTGCTGCTGTGCATCGTGGCGGGGATCGCGCTGGGGCGGCTGGCTCCGGGGCTGGCCACGGCCCTGGACGCAATTTCGGTCTATCAGGTGTCCATCCCCATCGCCGTGTGCCTGTTCTTCATGATGTACCCGATCATGGTGAAGATAGACTTCTCCCAGGTCTTGCGGGCGGGCAGGAACACGCGTCCGGTGCTGCTGACCCTGCTGGTCAACTGGGGCGTCAAGCCCTTCACCATGTTCGCCATCGCCTGGCTGTTCCTGGGCGTCCTGTTCCGCGAGTTCCTGCCCGGCACGGAGGTGCTGGCCGACGGGCGCACGGTGGAGCTGTTCCGCTCCTACATCGCCGGGGCGATCCTGCTGGGCATCGCGCCCTGCACGGCCATGGTGCTGATGTGGGGCCATCTGGCCCGCTCCAACGCCGGCCACACCCTGATGATGGTGGCCATCAACTCCCTCACCATGCTGGCCCTCTACGGCCTGCTGGGACGGCTGCTGCTGGGGCTGAACGCCATGCCTATTCCCTGGCGCACGATCCTGTTCTCGGTGGCCGTCTACGTGGCCCTGCCCCTGGTGGCGGGATACTTCTCGCGCATCTGGCTGCTGCGCCTGAAAGGCCGCGCCTGGTTCGAAACCCGCTTTTTGCAGGTGCTCACGCCGGTCAGCATCGCGGCCCTGCTGGCGACCCTGGTGCTGCTGTTTTCTCTGAAAGGAGAAGTGATCCTGGCCAACCCATTGACCATCCTGTGGATCGCCATTCCCCTGGCCATCCAGACCGTGCTGATCTTCGCCCTCACCTATGGCCTGGCGCGCCTGATCGGCCTGACCTATGAGGACGCCGCGCCCTCGGCCCTGATCGGCGCCTCCAACCATTTCGAGGTGGCCATCGCCACGGCGGCCACCCTGTTCGGCCTGTCCTCCGGGGCGGCCCTGGCCACGGTGGTGGGGGTCTTGATCGAAGTGCCTCTGATGCTGGCCCTGGTGGTCTGGTGCAAACGCACGGCAAGCTGGTTCCCCCAAGCGGCCGCCGGCGCGGCCACGGGTGTCCCCGCACCGGGAGGGTTGACCCAGGGCACCTGACCCCTGCGGACGCCAATCAATCACAGTACCGACACACAACAGAAGGAGCTGACCATGAAATTCGGCGTGTCCATGTTTCCCACCGATTATGCCATCTCTCCCGCCGAGCTGGCCAAGGCGGCGGAGGAGCGGGGCTTCGAGTCCCTGTTCTTCCCGGAGCACACCCACATTCCGGCCAGCCGCCTTTCGCCCTGGCCCGGCGGGGACGACCTGCCCAAGCAGTACTGGCATGCCCTGGACCCCTTCGTGGCCATCGCGGCGGCGGCCACGGTCACGGAAAAGATCAAGCTCGGCCCCGGCATCTGCCTGGTGATCGAGCGCGACCCGATCACCCTGGCCAAGGAGGTGGCCAGCGTGGACCACGTCTCCGGGGGGCGGGTGCTGTTCGGCATCGGGGGCGGCTGGAACCGGGAGGAGATGGAAAATCACGGCACGGACTTCAAGCGCCGCTGGAAGGTGCTGCGCGAGCGCATCGAGGCCATGAAGGCCATCTGGGAAACTGACGAGGCCACCTATCACGGCGAGTTCGTGAACTTCGAGGGCATCTGGTCCTGGCCCAAGCCGGTACAGAAGCCCCACCCCCCGATTTTGGTGGGGGGCGACGGCGAGCGCACCTTGCAGCGCGTGGTGCGCTACGGGGACGAGTGGATGCCCCTGGGCCGCTCCATCCCCTCCTTCGCCGGCCGCATCAAGGAATTGCAGGAGCTGGCCGCCGCGGCCGGGCGCGATCCGATCCCGGTCAGCATGTTCGGCACGCCCCCGGACTCCGGGCGGGTGGAGCAGTTCATCGAGGACGGCGCATCGCGGATCGTGTTCCCGGTCAACGCCGCGGGCAGGGACGAGGTGCTGCCCAAGCTGGACGAACTGGCGGAAATCGCCGGTAAGTACGACTGATCCGCGCTTGATCGAATGAAACATGAGACTTTGAGTGGCCTCATTTCCAGATAGGCTGAAA
>CBDUSX010000487.1:0-2266 GCA_965369935.1 uncultured bacterium | reverse complement strand
TCCCAGTCGTAGAGCATGGGGTGCAGGCGCAACTCCTTGAACAGTTCGATCTGGTCGGCGTAGTGGGGGCTGCCCGGATGGCCGGAGGCTCCGCCGGGGATGACCCAGGCCGAGCGGCTCCAGTCCCCGGTGTCGAACACGTAGCGGGCCACGGACGTCGACTCCACCTGAAAGCCGTACTCGGCGTGAATGCCCGCGCGCTGCACCGTGTCGTCGTCTCCGGCCATGGGAATGGGCGGCGGGTCGAGCAGTTCCGCGGCTTCGGGAAAGCGGCCGGAGAGTATGTGCGCCGCGCCGGTGCGGTGGGTCTCGTCCCAGCGCCAGGCGGACATGTCCCCTTCCATCCGGGATTGCAACTCCCCCACCGCTTCGGTCAGGGCGCGCGCCATCAGCCCCGCCCAGCTTTCCCCCGCGGGCAGCAGGGCTGGATCGTCCACGGCGATGGCCCCGTGCAGCCGGGCCATGGTGCGGCGCACGGTGGCGGCGGCCCCGCGGCCCCGATCCTGAAAGGCCGCCTGGGCCAGCGGCCCCAGCAGCGGCTCCAGCACGGCGTGCAACAGCCGGTGGCGGAAGGCGGAGAAAATCAGCGGCGCGGGGCTGTCTCCGGTGACCCGGCAGTCCCAGCCGCGCAGCAGCTCCAGGGCCTCCGCGCAGGCCGCTTCGCTATTTTTTCGCCTGCCGCGGGCCGGGGTGATCTTCTCCCACAACCCGCGCCAGGCGGTGGCCGGCACGGAGAGCACGTCGCCGTGCATGTGGGCCATGTCCTCCGCGGTCAGACCGGAGGCTTCGCAGAGCATGGCGTTGAGGCGCTCGGCGCGGAAGGCGGGCGGGTAGTCCAGGGCGATGTAGTGCGGGTAGCTCTCGTCCACGATGCGGTTGTTGGCCGTGCAGGCATAGCCGGCCTCGGGATTGCGCGCCTGCGGCATTTCCTCGAAGGGCACCCTGCCCCGCCACTCGTGGTCCTGCGTCCAGCCGGGCACGGGCAGCCAGCCGTTGGCGATGGGGCGCAGGGGCAGCTCCCCGCGCGTGCGGTAGCCGAAGGCGCCGTGCACGTCCCCATAGATGAGGTTGTTCACCGGGTCCACCCAGCAGCGTTGGGACTCCTCCAGTTCATCGGCGTTCGTTGCGCCGAGCATGGCATGCACGGCGTCCATGGTGCGGTTGGGGGCGGCCATGGCGGTGTAGCAAAAGGCCAGGGCCCAGCCCTTGCGGGGATCGCCCGCCACCACGGGGCCGTGGTGGGTGGCATAAACCTCCAGCTCGACGGGCGCCTGCCCGCTGATCTCGATCTTCTCCCGGTGCAGATCCGCCTCGCGCCACTCGTCTCCGTAGCGGTAGCGGGCCGGGTTGTTTGGGTCGAACTGCTCGATGAACAGGTCCTGGTAGTCCGCGTGGCCGTGGGTGATGCACCAGGCCACCTGGGCGTTGTGGGCGAAATGGGGAAAGCCCGGCACGCCGGCAAAGGAGAAGCCCACCACGTCGAAGGCGGGGCAGGCCACGTGGTTCTGGTAATACACGTTGGGCACGTCCGGGGCCCGGTGGGGGTCTCCGGCCAGCAGGGGCTTGCCTGAAGCCGTGCGGGCGCCCCCGGCCACCCAGTTGTTGCTGCCGGCGGCCAGGTCTTCCCGCAGATGCGCCAGGCCGGCCACGCCCGCGGCGAGCTCCGTCAGGCCGTCCAGCACGGGTCCCCTGAAGCGGAGCCCGGGCGGCACAATCACCGCCTGCCCCTGCTGATACCCCGGATGCAGGAGCGCGGTCTTCTCCGCCCCCAGCGCGTCGAGCAGCCGCGCCCGCCACACCTTGCTCTCCCAGACCCCCATCATGATATGGCGCACCTTGAACACCGCCAGGCAATCCTCCGGCCGCCAGGGCGCCGGCTGCGTATCGGTGAGTCCGAACTCCGCGGGCAGGCGCTCCGTGCTCCCCAGGAAGGCGTTCACCCCCTCGGCATAGGCCTCCAGCATGGCCCGCGCCGGGGGGCCGAGGGCCGCCAGGTCCTGGGCCAGGGTGCGGCCGATCTGGAAGCGCCGCATCAGCAGGTCCTGCTCCAGGCCCTGCTTCCCCACCACCTCGCTCCAGCGGCCATAAGCCCGCAGCCGGTCGCAGACCATCTGCCACAGGCGGTCCTGGGCATGGGCGAAGCCCTGGCCGAAGAAGGCGTCGTGCTCGCTCTCCGCCCGCAGGTGAGGAATGCCGAAGCCGTCGCGGTGGATCAGCAAGGGCCGCTCCAGGCCCGGCAGGGAGTGATCTCCGCTTACGTCCGGCA
>CBDUSX010000486.1:0-2268 GCA_965369935.1 uncultured bacterium | reverse complement strand
CGATCCGCGCAATCCGGCGGTGATCGCCGACAACGTGGGCGACAACGTGGGCGACATCGCGGGCATGGGGGCGGACCTGTTCGGCTCCATCGCGGAGAGCACCTGCGCCGCCCTGTTGATCGGCGCGGTATCCGTTCAAATCGCGGAGGATCCGGCGGCCCTGCTCTATCCGTTGCTGATTACCGCCATCGGGGTGCCGGCCTCCCTGGTGTGCACCATGCTGGCGCGGGCGGGCAATCCGCGTGCCATCGAAACCGTCCTCAAGACCGTGATGGTGGTTTCCACGCTCATCATGGCCGTCGCCTTGGGCTTCGTCACGATGAACGTCATGCCCGACAGCTTTGAAATCCGCAACGTTGAATACACCAACATCGGCGTGTACATGTGCGTGCTGGCCGGGTTGATCGCGGGCATGCTGATCGGCATCACCACCGAGATATACACCTCCAACCGCTGGCGGCCGACGCGCGGGGTAGCCCACGCCGCGGAAACCGGACCGGCCACCAACATCATCTATGGGCTGGCCCTGGGATATCGCAGCGCCTTTTTCCCCGTGCTGTTTCTGGCGATCACGGTGTACATCGGCTATCAGTTCGCCGGCATGTACGGCATCGCCATCGCCTCCCTGGGCATGTTGGGCACCATCCCCATCGGCCTGACCATTGACGCTTTCGGGCCGGTGGCCGACAACGCCGGGGGCATCGTACAAATGTCCGGGCTGGACGAAAACGTCCGCAGGCGCACAGACGCCCTGGATTCCGCGGGCAACACCACCGCGGCCATCGGCAAGGGCTTCGCCATCGGTTCGGCGGCCCTGACCTCCCTGGCCCTGTTCTCCGCCTTTCTGGTGCGCGCGGACGTGGATGTGCTCAACGTGCTGCAGCCCAACGTGCTCGCCTTCCTGTTCATAGGGGCGCTCCTGCCCTTCACCTTCACCGCCATGACCCTGCGCTCGGTGGGCAGCGCGGCCCTGGACATGATCCGCGAGGTGCGGCGGCAGTTCGCCACCATACCCGGACTGCGGGAATCCTTCATGCTTACCGAGCAGGCTGTGGAGGCCATGATCGAGGACCATCTGATCGTCTCCGATCGCGTCGGCCGCGTCAGGCAGCAAATGACCGGCAAGAATTTCGCCACGAAGGAGGAATTGCTGGCCGAACTGAAAGAGGTGCTGGGCACCACCCGCCTCCATCCGCCGGACGAAGACCTGCTGCGCCACGTCAACCTGGGCTTCGTGCCGGGAACGCCGGACTACCGGCGCTGCGTGGACATTTCCACCCGCGCTTCCTTGAGGGAAATGAGACTCCCCGGCGCCCAGGTGATTCTGACTCCGATCGTGGTGGGGTATGTGTTCGGGCCAGAGCCCCTGGCGGGCCTGCTGGTGGGCTCCCTGGTGGCCGGCGTGGTGCTGGCCATCTCCTCGGCCAATGCCGGCGGCGCCTGGGACAACGCGAAAAAATACATCGAGGCCGGCCGTGGACGCTTGGGGGGCATAGGTTCGGAGGCCCACAAGGCGGCCGTGGTGGGGGACACGGTGGGAGATCCCTTCAAGGACACCTCCGGGCCCTCCCTGAACATCCTCATCAAGCTGCAGGCCATTATCAGCCTGGTGTTCGCGCCGTTCTTCGAGAACAGCCTGAAGCTGCTCGGCTAGCCTCTGTCTGAGAAGAGCAGGTTGCGGGGGCAGCAACGCGGGACTCGCGGCGTTGCTGCCCCCCGCGCCGAGCTTGTTAAGATGCGTTTAAGATGCCGTCATCCGCCGGTTTTGGCTGGAAGGCAAAACCGGCAAGGGAGGGGAGCCGGCCCACTAAATCTGTCCGAATTCATTGTTGTGGAGCTCTCGCAGACTGCAAATCACTTTTAGTGGGCAGGCGGAGTTGCCGGGGAGCAAGGCCCCCGGGCCGGTTTAGGTATTTCCCGGCTTTCCGTGTGAATTCGTGTGTGAATTTGTTCCTATCCTGGCCGGCCTCGGCCCGGCGAAAAATTCTCCCTCCTGCTTTGTCCGGCCATGGTGCGAATGTCCTATTTTTTGGTTGCGCGTTTGCCTCGGATGGAATATTCAGTTGAATCTTTTTGATTGGGTTGGCCGGGCGGTTGTTTGGACCACCAGTGAAATCCTGCATCGGCCGCGGCTTTGGGGGAGGCTGTCCGGTCAGGCGTTCCCGCCCTGGCAGCAGAATCCGCAGTCGGCCCACATTCCAACCACACCTGTGATTGGCGCAATGGCGAAGGGTAAAAATCAGGTGGCGCGCAAGGCCGGAAAATCCG
>CBDUSX010000485.1:0-2279 GCA_965369935.1 uncultured bacterium | reverse complement strand
GGATGCACCAGCACCACCGTCTCCGCGTCCACCATCATGCCCAGCACCAGCACTTCCGACATGAAATCGGCCACCTGCAGCGGGGCGAAGTTGACCACGGCCAGCACGGTTTTCCCCACCAACTCTTCCTTGCCATAGAGCCTGGTGAGTTTGGCGCTTGATTTTTTCTCGCCCAACTCGCCAAAATCTATCCAGATTTTGTAGGCGGGCTGCCTGGCCTTGGGAAAATCCTCGACCCGGACGATTTTGCCTGCCCGGATGTCCACGGCGTCGAACTGGCCGTAAGTGATCGTGCTCATATTTCTTGCCTGAAAATTCCTGTTGCGATGGTGTAAGACCATCGTCATAAGCGCGCCGCGGGCCGCGGCCGCCGTTGAATCGCCAATCTCCCGATAGAATTAGCCCATGTCCCTGCTGGAAGTCGACAACCTGAGCACCTGGTACCACACGGAAGGGGAGGTGGCCCGCGCCGTGGACGGGGTTTCGTTTTCCCTGGAGGAGGGGGCCAGCCTGGCCCTGGTGGGCGAGTCGGCCTGCGGCAAGTCGGTGACGGCCCTGTCCATCATGCGCCTGGTGCGCCCGCCGGGCTTTCATCCTTCCGGCGAAATCCGCTTCGCCGGCACGGAGCTTTTGGGCGCGCCGCCGGCGGTGCTGCGGAAGCTGCGGGGCAACGACATTTCCATGATCTTCCAGGAGCCCATGTCCTCCCTCAACCCGGTGTTCACGGTGGGCAACCAACTGGCCGAGCCCCTGCTGCAACATCAGGGCATGAGCGGGGAGCAGGCGCGCAGGAGGGGGCTGGAGCTGCTGTCCCAGTTGGGCATTCCCTCCCCGGAGGTGATTCTGCGCTCCTATCCCCACCAGCTTTCGGGGGGCATGCGGCAGCGGGTGATGATCGCCATGGCCATCGCCTGCCGCCCGCGGCTGATGATCGCCGACGAGCCGACCACCGCCCTGGACGTGACGGTGCAGGCGCAAATCCTGGAACTGATCAAGGCCCTGCAGGCCGAGATCGGCATGGCCCTGATCCTGATCACCCACGATCTGGGCATCGTCAACCAGATGAGCGACGAGATCTGCGTGATGTACTCCGGCAGGGTGGCCGAGCGCGCCGGGCGCAAGGCCGTGCTGACCCGCCCTAGCCACCCCTACACGGTGAAGCTGCTGCAATCCATCCCCCGCGGGGTGGGGCGGGAGCGCCGCCTGAGCGTGATCCAGGGCATGGTGCGCCCGGCCACGGAGTATCCGCCCGGCTGCCGCTTCGCCGAGCGCTGCGACTTCGCCGCGCCCCGCTGCGAGGACGGGCAGCCGGAGCTGTATGCCCTGCCCAAGGGCGGGGAGGCGGCCTGCTTCCTCTACGATCCCGAAAAACCGCTGGCCCGAAAACGCGCCGCGCGCAAAGATGAAACCGCGCCGCCCGACGCGAAAACCGGCGGAGACGTGCTGGTGGACATCCGCGCCCTGCGCACCCACTACCCGGTCAAGAAGGGCTTTTTCCAGCGGGTGGTGGGCCACGTCAAGGCGGTGGACGGCGTCACTTTCAGCATCCGCGAGGGCAGGACCCTGGGGCTGGTGGGGGAGTCGGGCTGCGGCAAGACCACCCTGGGCCAGAGCCTTTTGCGTCTGGAGGACGAGGCCGAAGGGCAGGTGCTGTTCGAGGGCAGCGATCTGATGGCCCTGAAGGGCCGCGAACTGCGGGCAAAGCGGCGGCTGGTGCAGATTATTTTCCAGGACCCATTCTCCTCCCTCAATCCCCGCCTGCTGGTGGAGGAGATCGTGGGAGAGGGCCTGCGCATCCACGAGCCGAAGCTTTCCGAGGAGGAATTTCACGGGCGCATCCGCGCCGTGCTGGAGGAGGTGGGCCTGAGCGTCAGCGCCGGGGAGCGCTACGCCCATGAATTCTCCGGCGGCCAGCGCCAGCGCATCGCCATCGCCCGCGCGCTGATCCTGCGCCCGCGCTTCATCGTGCTGGACGAGTCCACCAGCGCCCTGGACGTTTCCGTGCAGGCGCAAATCCTGAACCTGCTGCGGGATTTGCAGGCGCGCCACGGGCTGACCTACCTGTTCATCACCCACGACCTGGGCGTGGTGCAGTACCTGGCCCATGAGGTGGCGGTGATGTACCTGGGGCGCATCGTGGAATACGGGGAAACCGCGGCGGTGTTCGGCAACCCGGGCCATCCCTACACCCGCAGCCTGCTGGCCTCCGTGCCGGAGATGGAGCGCCGCCGGGAAGCGCCGCCGCCCCTGCCGGGGGAGGTGCCTTCGCCCATCAACCC
>CBDUSX010000484.1:0-2283 GCA_965369935.1 uncultured bacterium | reverse complement strand
AGGCTCTTTCCGGAAAAAAAACCGCGCCCTGTTTTTAAAATCCCGTCAACTGCCGGGGTTGGCTGGAAGCCAAACCCGGCTTAGAAGGGGGTGCAGGGGCCTGCGGCCCCTGCTGGGGGGGTTGGGGGGCAAAGCCCCCCGAATTCCGCGCTTCACCCGGCGCGCACCTGCTTCAGTTTTTCCGCCATGCGGGCGGCGCCCTCCAGCACCCGCGGGCCGGGACGGCCCAGCAGGGCCTCGTCCACCGCATAGACCCGCTTGTTCCGCACGGCGCTGACCCCCTCCAGTCCCGGGCGGTTGAGCACCCGTTCCGGATTGAGCTTGTTCTTGGGCACGCCGCACCAGGAGATGAAAATCACTTCCGGGTCCGCGGCCGCCACCTGGGCCGGCTCCACCTCCGCGCTTTGGGCGTCCATGCTTTCGAACACGTTCACGCCGCCCGCCAGGGCGATCAACTCGTTGCTCCAGCAGGCGCGCCCCGGCGAAAACATGGGCTTGGGCCACCATTCCAGGTAGACCCGCACGGGCTCGCCCCCCTCGTCCGCGCCGCGCAGGCGCTCCAACTCTTCGTCCAGCCGCGCCAGGGCCTGCGCCGCGGCGGCTTCGCGCCCCAGGGCCCGGCCCACCCGTTCCATGTCCGCGCGGATTTCCGCCAGGTTGCGGGGCGCCAGCACCAGATAGGGCAGGCCCAGCGATTCCAGGGCGGCCACGTTGCGCTCCATGCCGGGCACGCTCAGGCTGGCCAGCACCAGCTGCGGCTTCAGCGCGGCCAGGGCGGCCATGTCCACGTGCAGGTCCGGGCCCAGCCGGGGCAGGCCGTTGATCTCCGGGGGAAAGTCCGAACTGGATTCCACCCCCACCAGCAAGTCCACGGCGCCCAGGGCGCCCACGATTTCCGCGTTGGACGGCGCGATGCTGACCAGCCGCGCAGGCGCGCCGGACGGGGGGCGGTCCAGCAGGGCCGGCTCGATTTCCCGGCGCGTTCCGTTGAGGTTGAGGCTGCGTCCGCCGCGGGAGATCAGCCAGGCCGTCACCGCCCGCTCCATCTCCTCGCAGCACACGGCTTGGGGTACGCTCTGGCTGCCGGCGGAGAGCAGCAGCTCGTGGCCGCCGGGCTCCGCGCGGTAGGTATGCGGCTCGGCGGTGGCGTAGACGGTGTGTGTGCCGGTGCGGAATGCGTAGTCGGGTCTGGCCATGGCGGTTCGCGCTCCAGGTGGGGCAGGCTTCGGCGATTGGTACTACTTGGTTACATAAAACCGCCGATGAACGGAGATAAACACAGATATGAATAAATTCAACATCTTATATCGGCGTAAATCGGCGTTTATCTGCGGTTGCTTCCCCCACAACATCTATTTTCGAAATAAGTTCTAGTGTACCCCAGGCTCAGGGGAGTTCAAACCATCCTCCGCCCATGGCCACGCACTGGCCCGCCACCTTGACCGCGGTAATCTCCCCGCCGTCCTGCTCGATGCTGACGTGAAGCAGGCTGGGCCGCCCCATCTCGAAGCCCTGCTCGCTGACCACCTCCACCCGGCTGGCGGCATCCACCAGATTATGACGCACAAGGTAGGCGCCCAGGGGCCCGTTGGCCGAGCCGGTGGCGGGATCCTCCCGGATGCCCAGGGTGGCGCCGAACATGCGGCCATGCACCGTGGAGGCAGGCTCCGCGGTCTCCGGCGTGAACACGTAGGCCCCCCGGGCGCCGGCTTCCACCACCACCGTTTCCAGTTGCTCCGGCTTCACGCGGAGCTTGCGCACGGCGTCCAGAGTCCGCAGGGGAACGAACAAAAAGGGCAGGCCGCAGGAAACCGTCTGGCAGGGGGCGCCGGGCAGCAGGTCGTCCTCGGCCAAAGAGAGCATGTCCGCGCACGCCGCGCGGCCGTTCACCTCCGTGCCGAATTCGGGCAGGGGCTGGGACATGGTGATAAAATCCGGCGTCCCGCCCCGGTAGCTCACATCCACCGGGATGGGTCCCACCCCTTCCTCGAAGATGACCGTCCGTTCCTCCCCGTCGCCGGGGATGCGCCCTTCCCGCGCCAGCACGAAGGCGGTGCCCAGGGTGGGATGCCCCGCCATGGGCAACTCGTCCGCCGGCGTGAAGATGCGCACGTGGAAGTCGTTCGCCGCGTCTTTCGGGGGCAGCACGAAGGTGGTCTCGGACAGGTTCAGTTCCGCGGCGATCTGCTGATAGTACTGCTCGGGCAGATCAGAGCCGTTGGGAAACACGGCCAACGGGTTGCCGCCGAAAATGCGGTCGGTGAATACGTCCACCAGTTGATA
>CBDUSX010000483.1:0-2284 GCA_965369935.1 uncultured bacterium | reverse complement strand
GCGCCGCTTCCACGTGGATCAAAGGTAATGACCCGGAATTCCTGACAGAGCTGCTCAACCACGTGCTGAAACGTCGCCAGCCCGTAGGTCATGGGTCTGAACAGCAGCAGGGTTTCCTCACCTGTCCCGTGCTCGTAGTAAGCCAGCTTCGCGCCGTCGCGAGTGACTGTTCCGGAACGGTGCACCTTGTTCTCGACCCACTGTTTACGCTCGGGATCATCCGTGAGCGCCAGCGCCTCCTCGTACCGGGTGTTGGCGGGCTCCAACTCCCCCAACAGGCTGCGCAGGTCCCCCAGCAGCACCAGCACGTCCCCCCGCTCCGCCGCCAGGGATTCTTCCTTTTCCGCGGCCTCCAGGGCGTGGCGGCACAGGCCCAGGGCGGTTTGATAGGCGTAGTGGGCCTTGGCGGTACGGGTGGCGGCCAGGTAGTAGCGCGCGGCCTTGCCCCAGGCTTCGCCATGCCGATAGTGGCGGCCCAGGGCCTCGGAGAACTCCGAGAGCCGTTCCGAGTATATTTCCTCGATGGCCTCGGCCGCGCTCAGGTGGAGCGCCTTGCGCCGCTGCAGGAGCAGGGTCTCGTAGGCCACCTCCTGGATGGCCGCCTGCCTGAACACGTAGCCCGCGTCCGGCAGCAGGCGCACCTGCTGGATCAACTCCAGGGCCTTGAGCTGCTCCAGACAGCGGGCCAGCAGCGCAGCGTCGGGATGGAGCCGCTCCAGCACGCGCCCGGAGAACTCGCGCCCGATCACCGCGGCCAGGCGCAGCACCTCGCCCACCTCTTCCTCCAGGCGGTCCAGGCGGCTGCGGATCACGGCATGCACGCTTTCCGGCAGGACCAGCTCTTCCAGGGGCTCGGTGAGTACGGCCTGCCGCACGCCGCGCACCTCCACC
Organism: uncultured bacterium; assembly: GCA_965369935.1. Taxonomy (GTDB): domain Bacteria; phylum SAR324; class SAR324; order SAR324; family JACQKK01; genus JAPUIH01. The sequence continues at coordinate 1,393 of CBDUSX010000483.1, read as the reverse complement.
TTGCCCTGCTCCAGCAGGGCGCGGCAGATTTCCTCGATGAAGTAGGGGTTGCCCGCGGTGCGCTCGTGGATCACCTCGGCCAGCCCGGCGGGCAGGACGTCGGCGTCCAGAGTGTGCATGACCATCTGCTCGCTTTCGCCCGGCTCCAGGGGCTTTAGGGGCAGCGGGGTGTGGTGGCTGGGGCGGCCCCACTCGCCGGTGTAGTCGGGACGGTGGTTGACCACCACCAGCAGGGGCGTGGCGGCCATCACCCCCAGCAGGTATTTCAGGGCGGCGTCGGAGGTCTCGTCGGCCCAGTGCCAGTCCTCCAGCAGCATCACCACCGGCCGGCGCTGAGCGCTGAGGGTGATCAGGGCGGACAGAGCCAGCTGAATGGCCCGGCGCAACTCCTCGCCCCGCAGGGTTTCGGGCAGGGGATGCTCCGCGCTGGGGATGGAGAGCAGGTGCAGGTAGACCGGCAGGTTGGCCTCCAGCGCGCGGTCAATGCCCCGGATGGTGGCAACGGCCGTGCGCAACTGCTCCGCGGGATCGGCCTGCCCGCCCAGGTTGAGGCCCCCGCGCAGGGCGTCCAGCAGGGGCAGGTAGGGCGTGTTGCTGCCCTGGGCCCTGGCCCGCCCTTCCAGCACGGTCACCTGCCGCCCCTCCAGGCGGGCGCGGAACTGGTGCAGCAGCCTGGTCTTGCCCAGCCCCGCGTCTCCGGTGACGGTGACGAACTGCCCCTGACCGGCCAGGGCCTTCTCCAGACAGGCGTCCAGGGCGGCCAGCTCCGCCTCGCGCCCGGTGAAGGCGGTGAAGCCGCGCTCCGCCGCCGCCTCGAAGCGGGTTTGCAGGGCCGAGGCGCCCAGCACCCGGTGGGGCGCCATGGCCTCCGCCTTGCCTTTCAGCTCCTGGGGCGGCAGGGCCTCGGTTTCGAAGAAGGGGGCGATGGCCCGCTGGGTTTCCCCACTGACCAGGATTTCGTCGTCCGCCGCCGCGGCTTTCAGGCGCGCGCCGGTGTTCACCGTATCTCCCGTGATGCCGTAGGTGCCGTCGCGGGAGTCCTTGAGGTTGGTCACGATCAGGCCGGTGTTGATGCCGCTGTGCATGCGCAGGGTGCGCCCGATCTTCTGCTCCACTTCCGGGCTGATGCGCCGCGCCACCTCGTGCAGTTCGCGGGCCGCCTCCACGGCGCGGCAGGGGTCGTCCTCGTGGGCGGTGGGAATGCCGAACAGGGCCAGCACCTCGTCCCCCACGAACTGGTTGACCATGCCCCCGTGGCTTTCCACGATGCTCACCGCCTCGGCCTTGACGCGGCTCATGATCCCCTCCACCTCCTCCGGATCAAGCCGCTCGTTCATGGCCGTGTAGCCGGACAGGTCGGAAAAGAGCACGGTGGCCTGCCGGCGTTCGCCTT
>CBDUSX010000482.1:0-2285 GCA_965369935.1 uncultured bacterium | reverse complement strand
ACCTTGCCCGCGTAGGCCATGCCGTCCCACTCGTTGCTGGCCTTGAAGTCCCGGTGCAGCACCGGGGCGGGACAGCCCTCGATCAGGGCCTGGGCCGCGCCGAGCAGCCAGTGGCCCGGCGTGGGGGCGCCCCCCATGTGGGAGGGCTTCGAGTAGCCGTAGGCGGTGATGAACTGCGCCGCCCGCACGGGATTCTCCGCGGTGTCCCGCAGCAGGCCCGGGTGGACCTCCATCTCCGCCCGCGTGCCCAGCAGGATCAGCCCGGCGGCCTGTTCGGGCTGGGTGGCGGCCAGGGTCAGGCTGATGCCGGCGCCCATGGAATGGCCCACCAGCACCGCCCGCTCCACGCCCAGGGCGGCGATGAAGCCGTGCAGCCAGGCGGCGTAGTCCTCGATGGAGGCGATGCCCTGCACGTCCTCGCTGAAGCCGTGGCCGGGCAGGTCCACGGCGGCCACGTTCCAGCCGTGATGGGCCAGGGCGCGGGATTGCAGAATCCACACGGACTGGGTGCAGCCCGCCGCGTGGACGAACAAGGCCAGGGGCAGGCCCTCCTCCCAGGGCTTGCCGCCGGTGGTGTAAAACGCCGTCTTCCTGTCCACCTTTATTTCGGGCATTTAGCGTCCGCTCTTATTTCTGCGCTCGGCGCTCAGTCAGCTCAGCCTGATGTATCAATTTGATGCTTTCAAGCACCATTCGGCCAATTCTCCCGTCATGTTGAGCGAAGCGAAACATCTCCCTATGCTCACCAACTTCCGTACGCCCCTCGGCTGTTGGGAAGAAGATTCTTCGCTACGCTCAGAATGACGAATCGCAGAATGATACCCTACCTACTTCTGCGCCCGGCGCTATCTCATTTCTGCGCCCGGCGCAGGGCCTTGTTGAGGTCTTCTATCAGGTCCTGGGGGTCTTCCAGGCCCACGGAGAGGCGGATCATGTCCTCGCCCACGTCCGCTTCGGCCAGGGCCTCGGCGGACATTTGCTGGTGGGTGGTGGAGGCCGGGTGGATGACCAGGCTCTTGGCGTCCCCGATGTTGGCCAGGTGGCTGAACAGTTCCAGGCTTTCGATGAACGTCACCCCCGCCGCGAATCCGCCCTTGATGCCGAAGGTCAGCACGGCCCCCGCGCCCTTGGGCAGATATTTCTTGCCCAGCTCGTGGCTGGGGTGGTCTTTCAACTCGGGGTAGCTGACCCAGCTCACGGCCTCGTGCTCGGCCAGGAACTTCACCACCCGGCGGGTGTTGTCCACGTGGCGCGCCATGCGCAGGGGCAGGGTCTCCAGCCCTTGCAGCAGATAGAAGGCGCTGGTGGCGCTCATCACCGCGCCGAAGTCCCGCAGTCCCTCCAGGCGCGCCTTCATGATGAAGGCCATGGGCCCGTACTCCTCGGCGAACACGACGCCGTGGTAGCCCTCGTAGGGCTCGGTGAGCACGGGGAACCTGCCGGAAGCCCGCCAGTCGAACCGCCCGCCGTCCACCAGCACGCCGGCGATGGTGGTGCCGTGGCCCCCGATGAACTTGGTGGCCGAGTGCACGATCAGGTCCACCCCGTACTCGATGGGCCGGCACAGGTAGGGCGTGGCGAAGGTGGAATCCACCATGAAGGGGACGCCCGCCTCGTGGGCGATGTCCGCCACCGCCCGCAGGTCCAGCACGTCAATTTTGGGATTGCCGATGGTCTCCCCGAACACCAGCCGCGTGCGCGACGTGATGGCCCGGCGGAAATTCTCCGGGTCCGCGGGGTCCACGAACACGGTCTTTATGCCGAAGCGCGGCATGGTGTGCAGGAACAGGTTGTAGGAACCCCCGTACAGCGAGGTGCTGGAGACGATCTCCTCGCCGGCGTTGACCAGGGTGGCGAGGGCCAGGTGCAGCGCCCCCTGTCCCGAGGCTGTGCCGATGGCCCCCACCCCTCCTTCCAGGGCCGCCATGCGCTCCTCGAACACGGCGGTGGTGGGGTTTGAGATACGGCTGTAGATGTGGCCCGGCACCTCCAGGTTGAACAGCCCCGCGGCGTGCGCCGTGTTGTCGAACACGTAGGAGGTCGTCTGGTAGATGGGCACCGCCCGCGCGCCGGTCGCCGGGTCGGGACGCTGCCCGGCATGCACGGACATGGTGTCGAACTTGTAGAAATAATCGTCCGCCATGATGGCTCCACATGGGAGAGCATAGGAAAGGGTATTGGGCCTCCGCCACGGCCCATGAGGCCGGGCGCACAGCGCCGCCGGAGATGCCCGCTTTGGCGCATCATAGACCAGGGGCGGCAAAATGGGAATTGGGCGCGGGAGG
>CBDUSX010000481.1:0-2291 GCA_965369935.1 uncultured bacterium | reverse complement strand
TGGAAGGCCTCCTCGTGGGCGGCCCGGGCCGCATCGTCAAAGTCCGCCGCGGGAGGCGGCTCCGGATCGTAGTGGCCGTGGGCGTCCCGGCCCCGCACCAGGGCTGCCGTCACGCGCTTGGAGCCCAGGTGGGCCACGGCCGGCGACACGTAGTGGATGCTCAGGCCGATACGCCGGCCGGCGCTCTCGTTCCGCTGAGAGCGGTGAATGCAAAGGGAGTGGTGCAGCGAAAACTCGCCCGCCCTAAGGGGCGCCGGCACCGGATTGGACTTGTCGAAGCCGGCCACGATCGTCTGGCCGCCGCCGCTGATGCTGTCCGGATGGGCCTTCGACTTGTGTTGAAGCTGTCCCAGTTTGTGGCTGCCGGGCAGAAACTCGATGCATCCGCTCTCCGGCGGCGCGTCGGAGAACGCCACCCATGCCGCCACGCTTTCCGGCGCGGCAAAGCCGAAATGGGTCGCGTCCTGATGCCACGCGGTAATGGCGGGGCTGCCCGGCTCCTTGATGAAAAACTTGGCGGTGAAAACCAATATGTCCGGGCCGATCAGGGACTCCACGGCGTCCAGAACGGCCGGGTGGCTGACCACTTCCTCCGCCCAGCCATAGAGCATGTGGGTTTTGTACTGGTAAAAGATTCCAAGTTCGGTCAGGGAAGCGCCCTGGGAAGCCTCGAAATCCTCCAGGCAGCGCCGGTAATAGGCCGCCTTTTCAGTCGTGAACGCGCTGAGGGAGGCGATATACCCGTCCCGCCGAAATCCCTCGATCTGCTCCGCGCTCAGTATTCCGCTCATGGGCGCATGCTCCTCCCCGATCCGGCCCCTCCGCCCAGGCAGACAGCAGCCGGCCGGGGCGAATGAAGTTTGTATCCGCAGAAACCAGATTACAAAGGACAGCGGGGATTGTCACGTCCGCGGGGGGACAAAACCAGGGCAAGGGCGAAGTCCGTTCGATTCCCTTGTATGCGGTCGACAGGCTGCCTGACGGAGCCATGATGGCGCGGGACTGCAATGGAGAAAGGGGCCAGACAGGGCCGGGAGAGAGCAGCGGCCGGCGAGCTGACGCCCGCCGGCGGGCTGACAAACACAGAGCGAACCTTGCGAAATGCCGGAGGCCCTTACCAGCTCACGGAAGCGGAACCGCTGCTGGAGCCACCACCGCCGCCGCCGTCGTCCCCTCCGCCGCCGCCACCACCGCCGGCGAGGCCCAGAATCAGAGCGCCACCGGCCACCCAGGCCCACCACGGCACCATGGAGAAGAAGCTCTTCTCTTCCTCCTTCTGGGGCTCTTCGGGTGCCGGCGGTGGCACGTTTTCGGCCACGGACTTAAGATCGGGCTCCTGGCTCAGATCGGTTTCGGAAACATCGGCGATCATCCTGCGCACACGGGATTGGAGTTCCTCAATCTCGCAATCCTGGCAGGTGTCCGTGCGCACGATTTTGTCCCGGTTGCGCAGCAGCCTGAGGCTGATGCGGGTGATATTACCCTCCTGGGTGATTCCCAGGGCGAACAGCCGGTCCGTGAGGAGATTGGTCTTGGCCCGTTTCAGGCAGGCTTCCGCGGAGCACTGCTCCACCCCCAGTTGCTCGATGGCCCTGCTTTCGGCCCGCCCATACTTTTCCTGGGGAACCAGCTTGTATTTGCTCCCGAGTTCCTGGCGGGCCTGCTCCAGAATTTCGTTCCGCTCCTCGTCGCTCAGGACACCCGGTTCCGAGGTCAGCCCCAGCGCGGCTTCCAGCTGGGGGGCGCCTTCCCCCGCGGCGCCGCTTCCCGCGGTGGCCGGCGGTACCGCGGCTTCCGGCTGCGGGACGGCGCTGGCCGCAGGCTGGGCTGCGGGCGTGGCGGGCGCCTGGGCGGCTGCGGGCTGTATCCCTCCTGCTTCCGTGGGTGCGGTGGCCTGGGCGGCTGCGGGCTGTGCGCTCCCGGCTTCAGGCTGCGCCCCTTCCGCCGTGCCGGGCTCGGGCTCAGCAGCGGGCTGGCTCTCCGCCGTGGCGGGTTCGGGCTCTGGTTCTGCCGCGGGCTGGCTCTCCGTCGTGGCGGGTTCGGGCTCTGGTTCTGCCGCGGGCTGGCTCTCCGCAGTGGCGGGCTCGGGCTCCGCCGCGGGCTCAGGTTCTGCCGTGGGCTGGCTCTCCGCCGCCGCGGGAGCTTCGGGCTGAGTCTGCTGCGCAAGGCCTACGAAGGGATAGAAGGTCAGCGCAAGCGCCAGGAAGAGAGCTGCGGGTCTCATATCGGTTCTCCGGTTTTGTCTTGCGGGGCTTTCCCCGCCTCGTTGTTGCGATTATCGGTCATTTTAC
>CBDUSX010000480.1:0-2303 GCA_965369935.1 uncultured bacterium | reverse complement strand
GGGGAGATGACCCGCGCGCCGGATTCGTGCTATCCGTGCAGTGAGCAAAAATGAGGGCCCACCTGCCGCCCTGCTGCAATCGCACAGCGCCTGTTCATGTCAGAATTTCTGCAAGAGTTTCATCCCAGCCGCCTGCTGCCCAGCCTGGGGGTGGGCCTGATCATGGGCACGGTGGCCTCCCTGACGGCCATCACCTACGCCGCATTCGTCTTCTCCGGCGATCTGGAAAGCCACCTGCGCGCTGGGGTGGGCCTGGCGCTGGTCAGCGCCGCGGTGCTGACCGCCGTCACGGCGCTGGGCAGCTCCTACCCGGGCACCATCGCCATGCCTCAGGACGCTCCGGCGATCATTCTGGCGCTGATGGCCGCCTCCATCGTGAGCGGGCTGGGCGGCGTGAGCGACGAGGAGTTGCTGGCCACCATCGTCACCGCCATCGCCCTGTCCACCTTGCTCACCGGCGTCTTCCTGTTCGGGATGGGGCTGTTCCGCATCGGCGGGCTGATCCGCTTCATCCCCTTCCCAGTGGTGGGGGGCTTCCGCGCGGGCGTGGGTTGGCTGCTGCTGACCGGCTCCTTCTCCGTCATGACGGGCCAGCGGCTGGGCCTGGAGAACCTGGCCACCTTCGGGGAGGCGGCGGTGCTGGCGCGCTGGCTGCCGGGGCTGGCCTTCGCCCTGGTGACGACCGCCCTGTTCCGCTGGACCCGCCGCTTCGCCGTGCTGCCGGCCATGCTGGCCGCCGCCGTGGTGCTGTTTTATCTGGTGCTGGCGGCCTCCGGCACGGAGCTGGCCCAGCTGCGCGCGGAGGGCTGGTTCCTGGGGCCTTTCCCGGAAGCGGACGTGTGGCGGCCCGTGCATCTGGGCGGGATGGCCCGGCTGGACTGGGAGTTGCTGAGCGCGCAGATGCCCAAGCTGGGCAGCATGATGCTGATTTCGGTGCTGGCTCTGCTGCTGTATGCCAGCGCCATTGAGCTGGCCGTGCAGCGGGAGTTGGACCTGAACCGCGAGCTGATGGCCGCGGGGCTGGCCAACGTGCTGGCCGGGCTGGCGGGCGGGCTGCCCGGCTATCACGCCATGGGGCCCTCCTCGCTGACCGCGCGCCTGGGGGCGCGCAACCGGATGGTCGGCATCACCGCGGCGCTGCTGTGCATCGTCGCGCTGATCTTCGGCGTGACCCTGGTGACCTACCTGCCCCGTCCGGTGATGGGCGGGCTCCTGATGTACCTGGGCCTGGGCATCCTGATCGAGCAGATATACGAGGGCTGGTTCAAGCTGCCCCGCTCGGATCATTTCGTGATCGTGCTGATCCTGGTGATCGTGAGCATCTTCGGCTACTTGCAGGGCATCGTGGTGGGGCTGATGGCGGGGCTGGTGCTGTTCGTCGTCAACTACAGCCGCGTCAGCCTGGTCAAGCTGGAGCTTTCCGGCGACACCCACGCCAGCAACGTGGAGCGCCCGGAGGCCGCGCGGCAGTTCCTGCGGGAAAAGGGCGGGCACATCCACATCCTCAAGCTGCAGGGCTATCTGTTCTTCGGCACGGCCAACCGGCTGCTGAACCGCCTGCGGCGCAGGCTGGCGGCCCGCGACCTGCTGCCCCTGCGCTACCTGGTGCTGGATTTCCGGCTGGTCAACGGGCTGGATTCCTCAGCCCTGATCAGTTTCATCAAGATGAAGCAGCGGGCGGAGCAGGAGGGCTTCAAGATCATCCTCTCCGCCCTGCCGCCGGAAATCCTCTTGCAGTTGCGGCGGGGGGACTTCGCCGACGAGCGGGCGGCGGCCGTGCAGGTATTCGCCGACATGTACCAGGGGCTGGAGTGGTGCGAGGACGACATTCTGGTGGCCGCGGACATGTTCGACCATTCCACGGATGGCGAGCCCCTGGCGGATCAACTCAAGCGCGCCTTTCCCGCCCGCGGGCACGCGGCGGCGCTGCTGAAATACCTGGAGAAGAGCACCGTGGAACACGGGGAGCACCTGATGCGCCAGGGAGAGCCCTCAGTGGACCTGTACTTCGTCGAATCGGGGCGCGTCACCGTGCAGCTGGAGGGGCCGGACGGCAGCATCGTCCACCTGCGCACCATGGGCCCCGGCACCGTGGTGGGAGAGGCGGCCTTCGTGCAGGGGCTCCTGCGCACGGCCAGCGTGGTGACGGAAAGCCGCAGCACGGTCTACCGCCTCACCAGCAAAGCCCTCAAGCGCATGAAGCGGCAAAACCCCCTGCTGGCCAACGCCCTGCACGAGTTCATCGCCCGGCTGCTGGCCGAGCGGCTGGCGGACACCAACAAGCTGCTGCAAGCCGTGCTGCA
>CBDUSX010000479.1:0-2305 GCA_965369935.1 uncultured bacterium | reverse complement strand
CTAGGCTGGATTCTCGATCGGCAGCTCCTGCCGATCCCCCCACTCTTTCCACGATCCTATGAAGTTCTGCACGTTGTCGTAGCCCAACAGCCGCAACGCCAGATAGGCATGGGAAGAGCGGTACCCACCCTGTCAGAAGGGCACGATGGCCTTGTCCCGCGTCACCCCCGCGCCCTCGAACAGCGCGGCCAGCTCCGCGGCGGGCTTGAACTTCCCTTCTTCATCCAGGTAGTTGGTCCATTCCAGGTGCACGGCCCCGGGGATGGTGCCGCCCCGCGGCCCCCCACGCGTGTTGGTGCCCAGCCACTCGTCGTCGGCCCGGGTGTCCAGCACCTGCAGGTTCTCCTCGCCCAGCCGCGCGTTGAGTTCGTCCGCCGATATGAATATCTCCGCCCGGGGCTGGATGGGCAGGGAGTGGGGCTTGGGCGCCTTCATCTCCTGGGTGGTTTCGAACCCCGCCGCCCGCCAGGCCTTGATGCCTCCGTCCAGCACGTGCACGTCGCTGTGCCCGAAGTATTCCAGCAGCCAGAAGGCGCGGGCCGCCCGGATGCCCGAATCCTCCTCGTAGGCCACCACGGTGCGCTCCATGCCCACGCCGCGCAGGCCCATCTGGGAGCGCATCATGTTGATGTACTGGCTCAACAGCTCCGGGGTGGTTTCGGCCAGGTGAACCCCGTACAGGTCGAAGTGGGCCGCGCCGGGGATAATGCCGGACATGATCAGGTGGGACGGCCGCATGTCCAGAACGACCAGGTTCTCGTCTCCCAGCCGTTCCTTGAGTTGCTGCGGCGTCCATACCAACTCGGGGTTGGCATAACCTTCGGGATTCGCCATCCGCTTCTCCTCCTCGTATATGGGTCTCACTTCTCCAACAGCCGTTTGGTCAATTCCACCAACAGGCGCACCCCGGCGCCGCTGCCTCCCTTGGGAAAGAGCGGGTGGTCGCCGTCGCTCCATGCATAGCAATCCATATGCGCCCACGCAACGCCGCCGGCGAACTCCTGCAGGAACAGCGCCGCGGTGATGGCGCCGCCCATGCCGCCGGAGGCCGCGTTGGCCAGGTCCGCCACCGGGCTGTCCAGCTTTTTCCGGTAAGGCTGCCACAGCGGCAGCGGCCACAGGTGATCCCCCGTGGCCTCCCCGGCGGCCAGCAGGGCCTCCCGCAAGACGTCGTCATCGCAGAACAGGCCCATCAACTCCGTGCCCAGGGCAATGCGGGCGGCGCCGGTGAGGGTGGCGAAGTCCATCATGTAGTCCGGCTTGTAGCGCCGCGCCAGGGCAAAGGCATCGGCCAGCACCACCCGCCCTTCCGCGTCCGTGTTGGTGATCTCGATGCTCATGCCCTGCTTGGAACGCAGGATGTCGCCGGGATGATAGGAGCGCGGGCCCACGGCGTTCTCGGCCAGGCCCAGCACGGCCACCAGGTGCACGGGCAGTTTCAGCCCGGCAATGGCCCGGAAGGCGCCCAGCACGATGGCCGCGCCCCCCATGTCCTTCTTCATCATGGCCATGGCGGAGGTGGATTTCAGGTCCAGCCCGCCCGTGTCGAACACCACCCCCTTGCCCACCAGGGCGATGGTCGGACGGCGCCTGCCGCCCCTGCCATATTCCAGGGCGGCCAGGGCCGGGGGATGCTGGGCGGCGCGGCCCACCGCGTGAATGGCCCCGTAGCCCTGCTTGAGCAGTTGCTCCCCCCGGATTTGCCTGAACGACGCGCCGGTCTGACGGGCCAGCTTGCGGGCTGCTTCCAGCATGAAATCCGTATGGGCCACTCCGGCAGGGTGGTTGATCAGGTCGCGGGTCAGGGCGATGCCCCCGCCCACCACCTCTCCAACCTTAAGGCCCTTGCGCAGGGCGGGCTGGCGGCCCTTCAGCACCACCTCCACCCGGCAGGGCGCGGGGCCCTCTCCCTGAGTGCGGTAGACCCGGAAGGCGTAGCCGGCCATCAGCAGGGCCTCCGCCGCCAGCCGGCCCGCCTCCTCCGCCGGCCAGGGCAGGCCTTCCGGCAGCAGCAGGGAAATCCGCTCCGCCCCGGCTCCGCGCAACTCATTCAGGCCGCGCCCCAGGGCGGCCGCAAATTCCGGCCGGGTCAGTTGATCCGCTTTCCCCAACCCGGCGAACAGCCACTGTGCCTCGCCCAGGGGCAGCAGCAGGGTCTGGTCTTCCGCGCCCTTGAACTTGCGCAAGCGGGCCAGGGCCTCCGCGGCGCGGGCCACCCCGCCTCCCGCCACGGCAAAGCCCTTTTTGGGCGGGCTGAACACGGGCACGATACGGTGGGGAGTGCTTGGCTTTTCGACGGCCTTGA
>CBDUSX010000478.1:0-2318 GCA_965369935.1 uncultured bacterium | reverse complement strand
CGGATGAGAAAATTCAGCCCGGCCACCAGCAGGGTGATTTCGACCAGCACGGCGAACACCCATTCCGGCACACGATCCAACAGCTTTGTGCCCAGCCACGCCCCGGCGAACATGAACGGAATCAGGGCCAGCCCGTTGGCCAGCACGGCGGCGTGCAGGAAGTCCCTGCCGCCGAACACCGCGAGCTTGGTGATCTGCATGAACACGGTGCCCAGGGCGTCCGTGCCGATGTAGGCGCCCTTCATCAGCCCGTAAGCCAGATAGAAGGGCGCGATCAGCGGCCCGACGCCGGAGATGAAGCCGGCCAGAAAGCCCCACGCCGCCCCCAGGGGCAGGAACGCCACCGCCTTGCGCAAGGCCGGGGGCGCGGGGCGGGCCCGCCGCCACACAACCAGGGATATCAGCAGCACTCCCAGCAGGCGGGTCAGCACCTCCGGGGCGGTGACGGTGAACAACCACGTGCCCAGCAACACCAGGGGCAGGCTGCCCAGGGTGAACCAGCCCACCACCGGATAGTCCACCTGCCGGCGGTAAAACCATGCCCGGCTCAGGTTGGCGGACAGGTTGGCGATGGTGAGGATGGGAATGGCTTGGTGCACCCCGAAATACAGCACCGTCACCGGCAGCAGCAGGGCCGTGCCCCCCGAGCCGGCCACGGAGCCCAGCAGGGAGGCGCACAGGGCGGTGGCCCCCAGCACCGCGATGGCGAGGGGGTCAATCAAGCACCACCCTCCGTCCGGGGGGCGCCGTTTAACCGTGACTCAAACACCGAAACCAGCAAACTGCTGGTCTGTGGGTTCCGCTCAACAATACCAGGGCTCGGTCAAGTGAGGGACAAAGGCGGCAGGCAGGGCCGTCTCAGGTGGCGCGGCAGTGAGCCGGGAGGAGCCGGAACTCTCGCAAGCGTCAAGGGCAAGCCTGGCGGCGCGCCCGAAAATCTGACGGCGGTTTTCGCCGAGGGACAGCCCTTCCTGGAGCGAGTCCATGATGTCCCGGGAAAGCTGGTCCACGCGGGGAACCGGATTTTCCCAGCAATAGACCAGCTTTTCCTCATCGAACCCGCCAATGACCGCCCGCGTCTCGTCCAACTCCAACAGCCTGGACGAAGCCGTAATCAGCAGGCGGATGGCATATTGAATGGGTGAAACCTCATCAATCAACTCCAGTTCACACAGGGCATCCAGGAACTCAACGTAACCCTCAAGGGTCGTCCAGGGGGTAAACGGCACGAAGGTCGGGTGTAGCCCGAGTCCGATGCTTCTGAAGAGCCGCACCACTTCGGCAAAGTCTTCACGGGTGTGCTGCTTCTCGAAGATGGCCAGAATCCTGTTGTCGAAGGATTCCACCGCGGTGGTGACGAACAGGCACCCGGTGCGGCGCAGGATCGGGAGGTGCTTGCTGTGGTGCAGCAGGTGCTCGACCTTGATCGTTACATCGTAGGTGAGCCCCGGAAATTCGGCATGAAGCGCCTCAACAAGGGCCAAACCATGACCCGGCCCGTTGAAAAAGTCGGGATCGCCGAAGGTAATATGCTTTGCACCGGCAGCGACCTGCTGCCGAACATCGTCTAACACCACGTCCCGCGGAACGACCCGGAACACCCCATTGTAGACCGGAACAACCGGACAGTGGCGGCACAGATGCTTGCAGCCGCGGGTGGCCTCCGTGTAGCCCACCGTCCTTTGCTCGGCGGGAGCGATTTGCAATTTCGCGTACCTGTCAATTCCCGGCAGCAAGCTCCGGTCTGGAATCAGAAATTTCTGCCGGGCAAGAGAGATCACGGGTTCCGGTTGCAGCGGCAAGTTGGGTTGCCCGGCCCCTGCCTTCAGCCTGCTGGCCAGGGATACGAGGCCGGCTTCGAACTCCCCGCCAAGAACGGTGTCCGCCCCCACTTTCCGCAGGTAAGCCTCGTTAATAGGCGCATACAGCCCGAAGCAACAGATGTGGGCACCCGGATTCCAGTGCTTGATTCGGCCGATAAGGCCCACGGCCAGCCGCGTTGCGGTATGCATGGGCAGGTACAATGCAATCAGTCCGGCATTGGCCAGCGCATCCCGGCCCAGTTTCTCCACGGACGCATCCACGCATGCGACCGAGGCGCCGGCTTGCTTCAGCCATGCCGCCGCCGAGGCCAGACCAAATGGCTGCCTGCCCAAATCGTAGGTGGAAACGAGGACGACGTTCAACACAGGCATCTCCCATGAGCCGCTTTACCTGTTCCGCGGATGAAAGGATATAGTTGCCGCATGGAACCCGCAACAAGCATTTGAGCGGCGGCAATGGTCACTCTGCCGCGCATGAGCTCGCCGGCGGGGCCG
>CBDUSX010000477.1:0-2326 GCA_965369935.1 uncultured bacterium | reverse complement strand
ACGTGCTGGAAATTGCGAGCGGCTCAGGCGAACACGCGGCCTATTTCGCCGCCCGGTTTCCGGGCCTGACCTGGCAGCCCAGCGATTCCGACCCGGAGGCCCTCGCCAGCATCGGCGCCTGGGTGGCGGAGACGGCCCTCCCCAACCTGCTGCCGCCCCTGGAGCTGGACGTATTGCGCCCGGAAGGAGCGCCGCCGCGGGCCGATGCAATGCTCAACATGAATATGATTCACATTTCCCCCTGGGCCGCCTGCGAAGGATTGCTGGCGCTGGCGGGCAACGTGCTGGCGCGGGGCGGATTGCTGTTCATGTATGGCCCGTTCTTTGTCGAGGGCCGCGAAACCGCGCCGGGCAACCTGGAATTCGACGCATCCCTGCGCTTCCGCGATCCGGAATGGGGCATCCGCCAACTGGAACGGGTGGCGGACGCAGCCGCGGCTGAGGGCCTGACCCTGGAAAAAACGGTGGATATGCCGGCCAACAACCTGTCCGTGATCTTCCGCAAGCAATAGCCGACCCGTGGTGGATGCTCGCGATCTTCCGGGCGCTGGCCGGCGCCCGCCTTGACCGGCCGGGGAGAAGGAAGTAGGTTCCTCCTGCAATTCCACCTGCCGGGCCGGCGCCCGGCGATTTGGCCCCCGGAGCCGTAATGGGAGGACCCGCCATGATCATCAAAGAACTGCGTACCCACACCCTGTCCATTCCCTGGGTCGAGCCGCCGAAGTTCGCCGCCCACTCCGCGCGCGGCGACCGCGAGGTGGTGGTGGTGGAAGTGGAGACGGCCAGCGGCATCGTGGGCCAGGGCTTCATCCAGACCCTGCGGGGCGGCATGCGCACCATCGCCGCGTGCCTGGATGAAATGATCAAGCCCCTGGTGCTGGGGGAGGACGCCACCTACGTGGAAAAGCTGTGGCAGAAGATGTACCGCGCCACGTACTGGCAGGGGCGGATGGGCATCGCCTTGAACGCCCTGTCCCTGGTGGACATCGCCCTGTGGGACATCGTGGGCAAGCAGGCCGGCCTGCCGCTCTATAAATTATGGGGCGCCTACGCCGAAGAGCTGCCCATCTACGGCTCGGGCTGCTTCCGGGGGCTGGGCGGCGACGGCATGATCGAAAAGGCCAGGCGCTACGTCTCGCAAGGCTACAAGGCCATCAAGATGCAGGTGGCCCTCATGCACACCCTGCAGGAAGACCACGACCACGTGCGCCGCATGCGCGAGGCCCTGGGCCCCGGCATTGACATCATGATCGACGTGAACATGGGCTGGACGGCGGACGTCGCGATCCAGATGGGGCGCAAGTTCGAGGAGTACGACATCTACTGGCTGGAGGAGCCGGTGCCCGGGGAGGACTTCGCCGGCTATTTCCGCATCGCCCAGGCGCTGGACCTGCGCATCGTGGGCGGGGAGAGCCACTACACCCGCTTCGACCTAAAGCCCTTCTTCGAGAACCCCTGCCTGCCCATCCTGCAGCCGGACGTGATGCGCGGCGGGCTGACCGAGCTGCGCAAGATCGCCACGGTGGCGGACACCTGGGGCGTGCGCATCGCGCCACACCTGTACCACGAGCTGATGACCCACCTGAACGCCTCCATTCCCAACGCGGAGGTGCTGGAATACATGGGCTTCATGGACGACCTGTGGGTGGAGCCGGTGCACCCGGTCAACGGCATGGTGCGCCCGCCATCGGCGCCCGGCCACGGGCTGGCCATCAAGCCGGAGCTGATCAAGGACCATCAGGTGAAGGGGTAGGGGGGTGCAGGGGCCTTGGCCCCTGCCGGGGATGCAAGGGGCTCTGCCCCTTGCCCGCCTCCCCGTGGCTGGACGGGCGTGAACGTGCTTCCTCAGCGCCTTACTTTGGCGAAGTCCCAGGTGCTGGCGGAGTGGGGAGTGACGCGCAGCACGGCGCGGGGCAGTTGGTAGAACTTTTCCAGGTGGGGCGGCAGTTCTTCCGGGAACAGCTTTTTGTAGATGGGCTTGCTGCGGAAGATCAGGTCGAAGGTGCGCTTTGCCTCCTCCTGATCGTCAATGACCTCGCAGCGCCCCATGAACAGCACGGACTTGAGGGTAAAGTATTCCTCCCCCGATTCCACCAGGCATGAGACCAGGGGACTTTCGCGGACATAGGCCACCTTTTTGCTCTTGAGCAGGGTGGTCATGAGGATTTGCCCGTTCACCCAGCCGAACCACATGGGCACGGCCAGGGGCGCTTTGCCCGCGCGGGCGATGCACAGGATGATCCGCGGGGAGTCGAGCATGTACTCGTCGATTTGCTCCCGGCTGAGCTCGATCCCCATGGCTTTCCCCACCCCGCTTGTGCCGGTT
>CBDUSX010000476.1:0-2327 GCA_965369935.1 uncultured bacterium | reverse complement strand
ATGCGGTGCACGGGCATGTGCTCCCGCACAATGATGGCATAGGCGGGGATGATCCCGCCGTAGCCGAGCCCGAACAGCGCCGCGATCGCGTACAGGCCCGGCAGGGAGTGCATTTGGGTGAACCAGAAAACGAACAGCGTCTGAACGCCGGAAAACGCCAGCAGCGCCCGCACCCCCCCTATGTAGTCCGCCACCTTGCCCACGCCCACCCGGCCGCCGATGCTGAACAGCATCATGGCGCCCATCACCCCCGCCGCGCTTCCGGCGGAAATGCCGCTATCGGTAATCGTGGACACCAGGTGCACGATGGGCACGGACATGCAGATGCAGCACAGGGTGATCGCCGCGCACAGCACCATGGCCAGCGTATGGGGCTCGATCACGATTCTGCCGCCGGCGCCCTCCTTGCCGGCCTTGCGGGAGGCGGCCCTGGCCTCCGCCGTGCCGGGAGCCTCCCGGATCAGCAACGCCAGGGGCAGGGCGATCAGCAGAAAGCCTGAGCCCATCCAGACATAGGCCTCGCGCCAGCCCACCGCGGAGATCAGGTAGCGCGCCGTAATGGGCACCAGCGCCCCGCCCAGGCTTTGCCCTGCCATCACGGTGCCGATGGCCACCCCGCGGTTCTTTTGCATCCAGAAGCCCACCACGGTCAGCATGGGGATCAGAAAGGCGCTCAGGCCCAGCCCGCCCAAAAAGGGGCCGAACAGCAGGTAGAACTGCCACAGGGACTGCACGAAGCTCAGCAGAATCAGGGAACTCCCCAGCGCCACCGCGCCAAACAACACGATGCGCCGGACGGGAATCCGGTCGGCCAGAAAGCCCATTCCGATGCCGCACAGGCCGTTGAAGATCGCGGCGGAGGAATAGGCGAAGGCCGTATCCCCCCGCGGCCAGCCGAACTCGGCGGCCAGGGGCTTCAGGAATACGGAGATGGAAAAAAGGCTGCCCAGCCCCATCCCCAGGATGATGGAGCACGCCGCCACGATCAGCCAGCCCTGTCCCTCCCTGCCCAGCAAGCGTTCAACCAATGCCAAAACCGCGTCTCCATGCGTTTTGCGGACTGCCCCCGCAGTCTGGCCCCCGTTTTGCCGCACTGTGGAGTATATACGGGTTCAAGTCAAACATGGTTCCGTGGCCCTCCCGGCTGGATTGCCGGCCCCGCCCGCGCTAAGCTGGGGCCATGGATCTGGAATGCTATCTGGACAACGCGGCCACCACGCCCCTGCTGCCCGGGGCCCTGGCCGCGGCCCGCCCCCTGCTGGAGGAGCAGTTCGGCAACCCCTCCTCCCTCCATCCCCTGGGCGTGGAGGCGGAGCGGGCCATCAGGCGCGCCCGGGAGGAGTTGGCGCTGGAACTGGGCGTGCCGCCCCAGGCGGTCGTCTTCACCGCCGGCGGCACGGAAAGCGACAACCTGGCCCTGCGCGGGGTGTTCGCCGGCGGCGGGAAACAGGGCGGGCGGCTGCTGTATTCGGCCATCGAGCACCCGGCCGTGCGCGAAACCGCCCGCGCCCTGGAGCGCGAGGGAGTGGAGACCACCCAAATTCCGGTGACCCCGCAGGGGGTGGTGGACCTGGCCGCCCTGGAAAGCCTGCTCTCTCCGCGGGTGCGGATGGTCTCCTGCATGGCGGTCAACAACGAGCTGGGCACGGCCCAGCCCCTGGTGGAGATCGGGCGGCTGATCGAGAACAAGGCCCCGCGGGCGGTCTTCCACGTGGATGCGGTGCAGGCCTTCACCAAGCAGCCCCTGCCCTGGCAGGAGGCCCGCATCGGCCTGCTCTCCCTGAGCGGCCACAAGGTGCACGGCCCCAAGGGCGTGGGCGCCCTGGTGCGCTGCCGTCCTTTGACCCTGGAGCCCTGGGTGCGTGGGGGCGGGCAGGAAGACGGCCTGCGCAGCGGCACGGAAAATCCCTTCGCCATTGCGGCCTTCGCCCACGCCGCCCGGCAGGTGAGCGCCATCCACCGCGAGCAGCGCGAGGCCCGCGCCGAGGTTCACCGGCGCTGGATGGATTTCCTGGCGGAGTTTCCCCGCATCACCCCCTTCCGCTCGCCCGAGTCCACGCCCTTCGTGATCAGCTTCCGCCTGGACACCGTGCCGGGCGAGGTGACCCTGCACCACCTGGAGGCCGAAGGGCTCTACGTGTCCACCGGCGCCGCCTGCTCCACCAGCAAGCCCGAGCCCTCCGCGGTGCTGCTGGCCGTGGGCATGAGCGAGCGCGAAGCCCTGGCCACCGTGCGCCTGTCCTTCTCCATCCACAACACCCCCGCCGGGCTGGAGCGCGTCTTCCCCGCTTTCCGGCGGGCCATGGACAAGCTGGCGAAGCTGTAAG
>CBDUSX010000475.1:0-2327 GCA_965369935.1 uncultured bacterium | reverse complement strand
AGTGAAATTGACACCCCCCGCCCGGCGATTGTAGGCTGCTAGCCTTCCACCACCGGATATTGCGCGAGCCAAAATAGGCGCAAGCCAATATTGGCGCAAGCCGGTTTATGCAAGCCGTGCGCGGCATCACGCCGGCCGCGAGGCTCCATACAGGAAAGGGGGGCGCCATGGGAGGATTGTATTTCGAGGAATTCGAGGTGGGCCAGGTCTTCGAGCATCAGGTGGGCCGCACGGTCACGGAGATGGACAACACGCTGTTTTCCGCCCTGACCATGAATCCCCAGCCCCTGCACCTGGACGCCGCATTTTCCGAAAAGACCGAGTTCGGCCAGCGGCTGGTGAACAGTTTATTCACCTTGGGCCTGATGATCGGCATGACGGTGGGCGACACCACTATAGGCACGACCATCGGCAATCTGGGCATGACCGAGGTGCGATTTCCCAAGCCCGTGTTTCACGGGGACACCCTCTACGCCCGCACCACGATCCTTAGCAAGCGGGAGAGCAAGTCCCGGCCCAACCAGGGCATCGTGGAGTTCGAGCACGTGGCCACCAACCAGCGGGGTGAAGAAGTGGCCTATTGCAAACGCACCGGCCTGATGATGATGAAAGGCTAGCCGCCATGCGCTCCCAACTGTTTGTGCCGGCGGACAGCGAATCGAAACTGGCCAAGGCCGCCGGCTGCCCCACCGACTGCCTGATCCTCGATCTGGAGGATTCCCTCACCCCGCACCGCAAGCCGGAGGGGCGCCGCACGGCCCTGGCCTTCATGAAGGAGAGCCGGCCTGAAAATCAGCTGATTTACGTGCGCATCAATCCCCTGGCCAGCGGCATGGCCCTGGAGGACCTGGCGGCGATCATGGCCGGGGCCCCGGACGGCATCATGCTCCCCAAGTGCCGCTCCGGCGACGACGTGCGGGAACTGGCCCATTATCTAAACGCCCTGGAAGTGCGCGAAGGGCTGAGCCCGGGGCAGACGAAGGTTCTGCCCATCGTGACCGAGGTGGCCGCCGGCATGTTCAGCATGAGCAGCTATCAGGATTGCAGCCCGCGCCTGATCGGCATGATGTGGGGCGCGGAAGACCTCTCCGCGGACTTGGGGGCCAGCAGCAATCGCCAGCCGGACGGCGCCTACGACGACCCTTACCGTCTGGCGCGAACGTTGACCCTGCTGGGGGCCGTCGCCGCCGGCGTGATCCCCTTCGACACGGTCTTCATTGATTTCCGCGATCCGCAAGGCCTGGAGGCCGAATGCCTGGCCGCGCGGCAGGCGGGGTTTCTGGGCAAGCCCGCCATTCATCCCGACCAGCTGGAGATCATCAACCGCGCCTTCTCCGTCACCCCGGAAGAGGTGGAATGGGCGCGTAAGGTCGTGCAGGCCTTCGCGGACAATCCCTCCTCCGGCGTCGTGGGCCTGGACGGCGTGATGCTGGACCGCCCCCACCTCAAGCAGGCCGAAACCCTCCTGGCCCGCGCGGAATCCCAAGCCTGAATCAAGACCCAATCCTTCCGCTTCCGTCATTTTTTGCTGGATGTTTTACTGTTCTATGATACTGTGACAGTCGCATACCAAGCAGCGGACCCTATTTTTATCTATCCGGGAGCCGCTCAGGGGAAAACGCCCCGCCAGGGGCATGCATCAGGGGACGCGTCATGGAACAGGCTGTTCAGATTCCGGCCTATGGCCTGGAAGATTACGTGGCGGACCTGCGCGCCATCACCGCGGAAACGGACGACCCGCAACGCATCATCGAGCAGGTGCGGCCGCTGGCCCAGCGCATGGCGGAGAACAGGGAGCGCTGGCTGAAGCCGGAACACTACCATTGTAACGATGAGCAGGGCGTGGGCCTGACCCTGCTGCACGAGGAGCCGGACCACACCCTGGCCGTGTTCGCCGTGGCCTGGCTGCCCGGGCGGGGCGTGCCGCCCCACGATCATGGCACCTGGGCCGTCGTGTGCGGGGTGGACGGGGACGAAACCAACGCCTTCTGGAAGCGCGTGGACGACGGTTCCAATCCGGGGCACGCGGAACTTATAAAATCGAGCGAGAAGATATTTTCCGATTGCGAGGTCTTGAGCATGCTGCCGGGGGCCATCCATTCCGTCACCAACATGTCGGAAAAAACCACGGTGTCACTGCACACCTACGGCAAGCACATCAACTTCACCGTACGCTCCCAGTTCGACCTGGAGCGGAACGAGGAGAAGCCCTTCATTCTCGATATTCAGTAGTTCCCTCCCCCTCCGGGGTGAGAGCCCCGGAGGGTCTGCCCATCTTTGGGCTTTCTTTCCTGGTTATGAGGGGGTCTGGGGCCAAGCCCCCTCTC
>CBDUSX010000474.1:0-2328 GCA_965369935.1 uncultured bacterium | reverse complement strand
GCGGAGGTGCTGGTGCTGGAGGCCGCGCCGGAGGAGTTGCGCGGAGGCAACAGCCGCTTCACCGGCGGCATCGTGCGCATGGTCTACAACGGCGTGGAAGACCTGGAGCAAATCTACGACGAGTTGACCGAGGATGAGAAGGCCAACGCGGATTTCGGCAGCTACACCGCCGAGGACTTCTTCGACGACATGGGGCGCATCACCCAGTACCGCACCCACCCGGACCTGTGCGAAGTGATGATCAACGGGAGCTTCGAGTCCTATCGCTGGATGAAGTCCAAGGGCGTCAAGTTCATGCCGCCCTATCACCGCCAGGCCTTCAAGGTGGACGGAAAGTTCAAGTTCTGGGGCGGGGTGGCCGTGGAAATCTGGGGCGGGGGCGAGGGGCTGGTCAACGCCCTGTTCGCGGCCGCGGAGCGGGAAGGCATCGAGGTCATGTACGACACCCGCGCCACCGCCTGCCTGCACGGCGACGGCGGGGTGCGCGGCGTGAGGGCCGTCAGCGAAGGCCGCAAGATGGACATCCACGCCCAGGCGGTGGTGCTGGCCGCGGGGGGCTTTGAATCCAATGCCGAGTGGCGCACCCGCTATCTGGGGCCGGGCTGGGATTTGGCCAAGGTGCGCGGCACCCGCTACAACCTGGGCGACGGCATCCGCATGGCCCTGGAGGTGGGCGCCATGCCCTACGGCAACTGGTCAGGCTGCCACGCCGTGGGCTGGGACCTCAATGCGCCGGAATTCGGCGACCTCGCCGTGGGCGACGCCTTCCAGAAACACAGCTACCCGTTCAGCGTGATGGTGAACGTGGAGGGCCGGCGGTTCGTGGACGAAGGGGCCGACTTCCGCAACTACACCTACGCCAAGTACGGCCGTGCGGTGCTGGAACAGCCGGGCCAGTGCGCCTGGCAGATCTTCGACCAGAAGACCATGCACCTGCTGCGCGACGAGTACAAGATCCGCCGCGTCACCAAGGTCAAGGCGGACACCCTGGAGGAACTGGCCGGCCGGATGGAGGAGATGAACGGGGAACAGCTCGTGAAAACCATCGCGGAGTTCAACGCCGCCGTGATGACCGAGGTGCCCTTCGACCCCAACAACAAGGACGGCCGGGGCACACGGGGCCTGGCCCTGCCCAAGTCCAACTGGGCCAACACCATTGACGAGCCGCCCTACGAGGCCTATGGCACCACCTGCGGGGTCACCTTCACCTTCGGGGGCTTGCGCATCAACACCTCAGCCCAGGTGCTGGACACCGGGGAGCGGCCCATCCCGGGGCTGTACGCAGCGGGGGAGCTGGTGGGCGGGCTGTTCTACTTCAACTATCCCGGCGGCACCGGGCTCACCTCCGGCACCGTGTTCGGCAAGATCGCGGGGGAACAGGCGGGCCAACTGGTCAAGGCTCCCGCGGCCACCGCCACCGCCCGCCGGCGGTAGGCTCTAACCCGCTTCGGGCGCGCCCTCCGCGTGCAGCTTCAGGGCGGCGTAGATATACTCGTTGACGGGGGTGGGCACGCCCAGTTCTTTCCCCAGCCGCACGGCCGTGCCCTGGAACACCTCCAGTTCCATTTTCCGCCCCCGCTCCAGGTCCAGCAGCATGGAAGGCTTGACGCCCTTGGGCCCGTTGTCGTAGCGCCCCAGGATGGTCTCGCAGATGTTCTCGTCCAGGCCCACCCCCTGTTTGCCGGCCAGGGCCTCCACCTCGCGCATGCAGGCGAGGAACAGGGCGCGGGTGTGCTCGTCGCCCACCACCACGTCCAGGGTCTGGCGGGTCAGGGAGGACAGCCCCGCCGAGGCGGTGAGTTGCAGGTACTTGGCCCAGATGTCCTTGCGCACGCCGGTGGAAAGCTCCGCCGGAATGTCCGCGCCGTGCAGCATGGCCAGGATGGCCTCCGCCCTGGGGCTGGTGCCTCCGCCCAACTCCCCGAACACCATCCGGTCCCCGGCGTTGTGGCGGATCACCCCCGGCTCGCGGATGGACGCGGACATCTGCACGATGCCGCCCAGCATGTGCTCCGCGCCCACCACCTCGCCGATGCGCTCCGCGTTGTCCAGCCCGTTGAGCAGGGGGATCACCACGGTCTGCTTGCCGATCAGGGGGGCGATGGCCGCCGCGGCCTGCTCCAGGTCGTAGGCCTTGTGGGTCATCCACACCAGTTCCACCTCCCCTATGGCCGCGGGGTCGTCCGTGGCCACGACTTGCGGCAGGGCGAAGTCCCCCATGGACGCGCTCTCCACCCGCAGGCCGTGGGCCTGGAGCGCCTTCAGATGCGGGCCGCGGGCGATGAACGCCACCTCCTCGCCGGCGCGGGCCATGCGCCCGCCGTAAAA
>CBDUSX010000473.1:0-2346 GCA_965369935.1 uncultured bacterium | reverse complement strand
TAGGGGTTGTCGCCCCCGGCGTGGTCCGTGGTGTCAATCAGGGCCACCATATCCGGGAACACCTCGCGCATGCGTTGCTCCACCCCCTGGCGCAGGGTGACGTCCACCATGCCACAGCCCTGGCAGCCTCCGCCCAGTTGCACGTACACGTTGTTGTCCGCCACGTCCATCAGGGTAAAGAACCCGCCGTGGGAGGCCACGCGGGGATTGATCTCGAAATCCAGCAGGTTCTGCATGACTTCCATCTGGACTTCTTTCGGGTCGTCCTTGCTGGTGGACAGTTTGACGGCGTAGGGCGAATCCGCCAGCGCCTCGTTCACCTTCTCGTAGCCTTCCTCCACGTAATAGAAGTCGGAGAACCCGTTTTCCTCCAGCATGCTGCAAGCCTGTTCGGCCACGCCCTCCCCGCCGTCATAGAGCAGCAGGTCGCCGGAAAAGGGCAACCGCACCAGGTTCGCCTCCAGGTTCTCGAAAGGCAGGTTGTAGGACCCGGCCAGATGTTCCTTGTCGTAGACATCCATCTCCCGCAGGTCGAACACGTAGCAAGGTTTGGATTCTTTCCGCTTTTTCAGGAACTCCTCGATGGGCAGTTTCATGTCAGGCTCCGGAGGTTCCGGCCGGCATTCGGCGCCGGCGATCTAAGGCATGAGTGACAGTATATGCCCGATCGCTCCTGCCTGCCAAGGGGATAAGGGAAAATGCCATTCCGCCGTGACACCTGCAACGTGACGTGTTACAATTTGCCATGATCAAGTCATTCCGGCACAAGGGCCTCGAGCGGTTCAGCCGGACGGGCGGCAAGGCGGGAATAAACCCGGTCCATGCCGGAACGATCGGCGATGTGTTGACGGCCCTCGAGGCCGCGGAAAGAGTGACGGATCTTGGTGCTCCAGGATTCCGGCTGCACGAGCTAAAGGGTGCGCAAAAAGGGCGTTGGTCCGTGAGGGTTTCAGGCGCTTGGCGAATCACCTTCGGCTTTACGGAAGGCAGCGCCATTGACGTGGATTACGAGCAGTATCATTGAAAAATTGAAGACCGAGGAGGACGCCATATGGCCATGCACGATCCGGCTCATCCGGGCGGCTACCTTAAGCGGCAGTACCTGGAACCTTTGGGGTTGAGCATTACCGATGCGGCGAAGGCGCTGGGGGTGACGCGAAAGACGCTCTCCGAACTGGTCAACGAGCGCTGTGGCGTGAGTCCGGAGATGGCTTTGCGCTTGAGCCGCGCCTTCAATACATCGCCGGAATTCTGGATCAATATGCAAACAAACCGGGCACTGTGGCTGATGAAGAGACGTTTCAGCGAGAAAATAAAACCCCTGTGGGAAGGAGCGGCAACCGGCGCTTCATGATTTGCGGCGCTCGACCATGATCCAGGCGGCGTCCTTGTCGCCCAGGGTGCGGCGGTCGGTGAGGTTCTTGGCGATCTCTTCCCAGTTGGCCATGGCGATGGCATACAGCATCAATTCCTGCCAGAACTCGCCGCAGTCCGGAATATTCGCGGCGAATTTCTCCCGCAGGACATGGGCCATCTCGGTTTTGTCCTTCTCTTCGGCCAGGAGATTCAGGAACTCCGCCAGCCAGTCCTCATCGTCGCCGATTACGTTGACGATCAGATTTTCCAGATACCTCATCATCCGAGCCCTGCTCCTTTCGGCGCGCTCCCCAAACAAGATGCGCGGAAGGGCGGCGCGGAATCACGTCCCAAGAACATGTCCCGTGACGCCGCGGCCGGTCCTTTTATCTTAAACGCGTATCAATCCATACCATTTTCGTGAGCAGGGAACAAATAACGCGCAGGCGGAGCGATGGCAACTGGAAACCCGGGCCAGTAAAGGCGGCGGGCGTTCCAGGGCGCCTCAGCCGTTATTCTTGAGACAATCCTGCAGCAGTTCCAGGGTGGCGCGGGCGAAGGCCCACATGTTCTCCTCGCGGCCGTCGCGGCCCGTTTCCAGGGTGATCACCCGCTCGCCGGCTGGGCCCGCCACGGCGATGCAGGTATGGCCCGGCGCGTCCCCGTAGCGGTTGCCCGTGGGGCCGGCGGCCCCGGTCTCCCCCACGCCCCAGTCGGCGCCCAGCCGCTCCCGCACCGTGCGCGCCAGCAACAGGGCGTAGGGCTCGGAGCTTGAGCGGATGCCTTCCAGTTCCGCCTTGCCCAGGCGCAGCAGGTGTTCCCTGGCCGCCATGGTGTAGATCACCCCGCCTGCCAAAAAGTAGGCCGAGGCCCCCGGCACGGCCAGCAGGGCCGCGGAGACCAGCCCGCCGGTGGAGGATTCGGCCACCGCCACGGTCTGTTGCATATCCTTCAGCGTTGCCCCGGCCGATGCGCCCAGGGCGCTAAGCT
>CBDUSX010000472.1:0-2348 GCA_965369935.1 uncultured bacterium | reverse complement strand
TTTTTATTGCCGATATTTTATTGAAAAATGCCGGGCGAGTCCCTAGGCTCAGTGGTGGCGCGTGGCCGCCTGCGCGGAGACGGCCCGGCGGATAAATTTAGCAAAGCGAGGTTTGCGTGGACACCCACAGCATCGGCACCGACACCTTCGCCATCTTCGACAAATCGGAGAAGGGCGGCCTGCTGACCCTGCAGTTCATCTGGGGCAAGAAGGACTTCCGCGTGTTCCTCGAACGCAAGCATCCCAACGCCCTGGTGAAAGGCAATCAGGCCGTGCTGCGATCAAAAAAGGGGGAATACGTTCTCAGCCGCCTGCAATACCTCTACGAGTTCGAGTGGTACGACTTCGACAAGGTCAGCGGCCACGGCCTGGCCCACGACGAGGTGCGCTGGAAGAAGGACGGCGCCGTGCGCTACGTGGAACTGCCCCAGCATTTCTATGAAGTCGCCGCGCGGCTGGCCGGCCTGGAGTTCGGACTGACCCGCAAGGGCGCCACCGCTCAGGCGGTATAGGCGCACAGCAAAAAGACCGCACACCCTCAAGACATAGTGGCGGGGGCGAAGGAGGGGGCGCATGTCCGCCGCGCCTGCTTCCTCGCCCCTATCCTTTGGCCTTGGCTTTCCTGGGCTTGGCGGCCTTGGCGGCTTTCCTGGTGGCGGATTCGGTGGCCGGCCCGGCGGCCGGTTTTTTCCCTGACTTTGCAGCGGCGGCCTTGGCCTTGGGGGCGGTTGGGATTTTTTGGGGCGTCTCCCCCTCCTTGGGGGCGGGAGCGATGATGGTCTGGTTGCGGCCGTGGGATTTTGCGTAGTACAGAGCCTCGTCCGCCTCGTGCATCATGGCCAGCAGGGTCGGGTTTTCCAGCTTCAGGTCGGGGTAGGAGGCCACACCGACGCTGGTGGTCATGGAGAGGGTGTAGCCGTCCGCCTCGAACTGATAGTGCTCCACCTCCATGCGGATGCGGTCGGCGGCCATGTGGGCCCGGTCCGAGGGGATCTTCAGCATGGCGATGACGAATTCCTCCCCGCCCACCCGGGCGATGATGTCGTTCTTCCGCACCGCCCGGCGCAGGATGTGGGAAAATTGCAGCAGCACCGCGTCTCCCACCTGATGGCCGTAGGTGTCGTTGATCCGCTTGAAATGATCCAGGTCCAGCATGATCAGATGAATAATCACCGGCTCGCGGTCAATCATCGCGAAGGCCTCGGACAGCCGTTCGGTAAAGTAGCGGCGATTGTACAACGCGGTCAGCGGATCGGTGATCGCCATCTGCTCCAGGGCCTTTTGCGCCTGCAGCAACTGCTCGTTGGTGTCGGCCAGCGCCAGGTTGGCGTTTTCCAGTTGCTGGTTCTTGTGCCCCAACTCGTCCATCTGATTTTTCAGACGCGCCAGCACGCTCACCCGCGCCCGCAGCTCGATGCTGCTGAAGGGCTTGATGATGTAGTCCTCCGCGCCCAGGCTTAAGCCCAGGGAGACCGAGTCGATGTCCTTGTGCTTTGCGGTCAGAAACAGCACGGGGATGTTTTCGGTGTCCGGTTCAGCCTTGAGGCGGCGGCAGACCTCGAAGCCGTCTATTTCCGGCATCTGGACGTCGAGGAGAATCACGTCGGGCTGGTCTTGCTGGGCCCGGCGCAAGGCCTCGCGCCCGTCCTTGGCGGTGATGATCTCGTAATCGTCCCGCTCCAGCACCAGGGAAGTCAGGGTGCGGTTGTCCTCGGAATCGTCAACGATCAGAATTTTGGTCATGTTCCGTCCGTGATCCGTACTTTGTCCCGGGCCAGTTTAACGGGAAAGGCGCCAATCCGCCCGCGGACAATCCGCACCCCGCCCCGCGGCGCCGTTCCGTCGATGATGCTTCTTTCACTGGCGGCGTCCGATCCGCCTGGGCGCCATACCTGCCTCCTTGGATGGGGCGAGGGTGGAACGCGGAGCTTGCGTCGGCCAGGATATCCTGTCTGATCTGATGCCCAAAAATGGGTTCCCTTCCATTTTCAGACATGTAATCAGTATTTTTATGATATTTCAATTCCGCAGAGGTCTCTTTTTCGCCTTGCCGCATCACAGCCGGTGCCGAATTCCCCGTAAACTCAGGATTTTATATATTCCGCATTCGGATGCCGCCTTGGCGTTTGACACCATTTCACATCACTAAACGGGGGGAAAGCCGCCCATGTCGTTTTATATCACCCTCATTTCCATTTTCCTCCTGGTCGCGGTGGTTGCTTTCGTGTTTCACAACCACTGGATGGAACACCACGGGGAAAATCACTTTTAAATCGCCGCTACACCCTCTCTACCCTTGACCCTATGATGCGGTGCGGGTATATATATTGGTCCTGCTGGGGCAGGGC
>CBDUSX010000471.1:0-2354 GCA_965369935.1 uncultured bacterium | reverse complement strand
GATGGCACAGACCTACGACGGCATCATCATCGGCGCGGGCGTGATGGGCGCCAGCAGCGCCATGCACCTGGCCAGCGCCGGGCTGAAGAAGCTGCTGGTGCTGGAGAAGGGCCCGGGGGTGGGCTTCGGCTCCACGGGCAAGTCCAGCGCGTGCATCCGGCAGACCTATTCCAATTACGAGGTGTGCCTGATGGCCTACGAGGCCCTGCAACTCTTCAAGAACTGGCAGGACTTCACCGGGCTCAAGGAGACGCGGGCGGACTTCAACATGTGCGGGGTGATCTTCCTGATGCCCGGGGACGACCCCAACGTCCCCAAAATCATGGATGTTCAGCAGCGGGCGGGCGTCATTTCCCGGCTGCTGGATCACGGCGATTGCGGCCACCTGTTTCCCGACATTGATTTCTGCTCCACCCTGCTGGACCTGGAAGCCGAAGACCACGAGTGCGCCCAGGGCCTGCAGGTGCTTTACGAGGAGGAGGGCGGCTTCGCCGATCCGGTGGGCACAGCCCAGGACATGCTGGACGTGGCCACGGGCCTGGGTGCAGAGGTGTGCTTCAAGACGCGCGTCACCGCCGTGCTCAGCGAGGGCGGGCGCGTCACCGGTTTGGAGGCGAATCGCAACGGGGTCAAGGAGACCTATCACGCGCCGCTGGTCGTCAACTGCGCCGGGCCCTGGGCCATGGGCCTGAACGAGGCCGCGGGCGCGCCGTTGAAGGAAAAGCTCGTGCCCACCCGCAATCAGATCGTGTGCAAGCGCTTCTCCGAGCCGCTCAAGGGCAGAATCCCGATGGTGGCCGACATGGTGAACGGGGTGTACTTCCGCAACGATCCCACCGGCACCCAAATCGTGCTGGGCTCGGCCAGGGAAGAAGACGAGCAGGAAATCGTGCCCGACCCGGACGACTACAACGAGGTGGCCGATGCGCCCTTCCGGGAGGAGAAGCTGATCATTCTCAACCATCGCATCTCCACCTTCCGGGCGCGGGGGGAGATCACCTCCTATTCCGGCATCTACACCGTCAATCAGGACGACTACCACCCCGTCATTGACGAGTCCGACCTGAAGGGCTTCTACCCGGTCTGTGGCTTCTCCGGCCACGGGTTCAAGCTCTCGCCCGTGGTGGGCATGCTGGTGGCCCGCCAGGTGCTGGGCCAGTGGGGGCGGGGCAGGACGGAGGTGCCGGCGGACTTCTTCCGGCGCAACCGCAAGCAGCTCGGCACCAATTGGGGCGGCGTGATGGCCTGAGGCGCCGCGCGGGCTCAGCCCCCGCGCTTCTTCAGCACCTCGGGGTTCAGCACCCGGATGGGCTGACCCTTCAGGTAGGCCAGGATGTTCTCCAGGCTCTCGCCGTAGTAGAGGCCGTAGGTCTCCCGCGTGACGTAGCCCATGTGGGGGGAGACGATGACGTTGTCCAGCTTGCGGTAAGGGTGGTCGGGGGCCAGAGGCTCCTCGTCGAACACGTCCATGGCCGCCCCGGCGATGGCCTTGTTCTCGAGGGCGGAGACGAGCGCGGCTTCATCCACCAGCGGCCCGCGGGCGGTGTTGATCAGGTAGGCGCCCGGTTTCATCAGCGCCAGTTCCGCCGCCGCGATGATGCCCCGCGAGCGCTCCCCCAGCCGGTAGTGCAGGCTGAGGATGTCCGCTTGGCTCAGCAGTTCTTCCTTGGAAGCCGCGAGTTCCACGCCGGCCTCCGCGGCCCTCTCCTCGGTCAGGTTGGCGCTCCAGGCCACGACCCGCATGCCGAATACGCGCCCCGCCTCCGCCACGCGGGTGCCGATGGTGCCCAGGCCCAGCAGGCCCAGCACCTTGCCCGCCAGTTCCACGCCCACCGAGCGCTGCCATGCGCCGGCCTGGGTTTCGTAGTGTTCCAGCGGGATGTTGCGGGTGATGGCGAAGATCAGCCCCCAGGTAAGCTCGAAGGTGGGCATGGCGCCCCCGGCTGTGCCGCAGACGACGATGCCCCGCTCGGTGCAGCACTCCACGTCGAGGGTCACGTTCCACATGGCCGTGTTGGCGATCATCTTCAGGTTGGGCAGCCGCTCCAGCAGCTCGCGCGGAAAGGGCGTGCGCTCCCGCATCACCATCACGATGTCGAAGTCCCGCAGGCGCTCGGTGAGGACGTCCAGGTCGGGCTGGTGGTCGTGGAACACCTCCAGCTTGCAGCCTTTCGGCAGGCGGCTCCAGTCCGCGCTGTCCATGGCCGCGTGCTGGTAGTCGTTCAACAGGGCAATCCAGGGCATTGCGGAGTTCTCCACCCAAGCGTGAGAAAAAGCGACACAACTGCGCCGCTGTTCCAAGCAGGGCGCGGTCTGCGCGAACTATTCTACCATGATTTCCGGGGTTTTCAATG
>CBDUSX010000470.1:0-2356 GCA_965369935.1 uncultured bacterium | reverse complement strand
ATCCGCAACGTGATGGCGGACCTGACGGAGCAAGGCTATCTGGACCAGCCCCACACGTCCGCGGGCCGCGTGCCCACGGACAAGGCGTACCGCTTCTACGTGGATACGGTCGTCGGGAAAACCACGCTTCCGCCCGGCGTCAAGGAAATGATTGACGAGGCGGTGGGTGAGCCTGCGAGCAGCCTGGAAAGGTCTCTGGCCGACACCACCAAGCTGCTGGCCCTGCTGACCAGTTTCACGGGTCTGGTGGCCGCGCCGCAGGTCAATACCACCAAGCTGAAGCTGATCGAATTCATCAAGGTGAGTCCGCAGCGCATCTTCGTGGTGCTGATTACCCAGTCCAACATGGTCTACGACAAGATCATCGAGGTGAGCGAGGACCTGAGCCAGGAATTCCTGAACTCGGTAAGCAGGTACCTGAACGAGCAGTTTTCCGAGCAGTCCCTGGAAGACATCCGTACCCGGATGCTGGAATCCCTGGTGGAGGAAAAGGAGCAGTACGACCAACTGCTGGCCCAGGTGGTGCGGCTCAGCAAGAAGGCGTTCGACTTCTCCGACGAGCGGGAATTGTACGTGGAGGGGCAGTTCAACATCCTCACGCAATCGGAGGATGTGGAGAGCATCCAGCGGCTGTTGCGGACGTTGGAGGAGAAAATCTCCGTCTTGAAGCTGCTGGACCAAACCCTCACCGACGGAGGCGTCACCATTTACATCGGCATCGAAAACGAGCTGGAGGACTTGCAGGGCTTTTCCATCGTGACGGCCAATTACGGCAACGGCTCGAACATGCTGGGTTCCCTGGGCGTCATCGGACCGACGCGCATGGACTACGCCCGCGTGGTGCCGATTATTGACTACACCGCGAAAATTTTGTCCCAGTCCATCGCGGCCCAGTAGACTTGCAGAAATCGCGCGGACGGACTGGCGGCGTGAATGGTTCCGGTTGGAGGCTGATGAGAAGCGAAGACAAACAGGAAAAGAAGACTGGGCGGGGTAAGCAGGCCCCCGTTGAAAACACCGCAGGGGGCCCCGGCCCGGATTCCCCCGGCCGGCCGGCTCCCGGGCAGCCCGCCCGGGAGGGAGCTCCGGAGGAAGCTCCGGGGGCGCAAGCTGAATCTGCCGCGGGCGCTGCTGAATCTGCCGCTGGCGCTGCTGAATCTGCCGCAGGCGCTGAGTCTGCCGCGGGCGCTGGATCTCCTGCTGGCGCTGAATCTCCCGAGAGCGCCGAGGCGCCGCCCGTCGAAGATGAGCAGGCGCTGCTGGCGCGGGAGTTGGACGAGGCGAAGCAACTGGCCGGGGAGAACTACGAAAAGTATCTGCGCTTCCAGGCGGAGTTCGAGAATTACAAAAAGCGCATCCAGAAGGAGCAGGCCGAAGCCGGCAAGTACGCCACGCTGCCCCTGCTGCGGGATTTGATCGGCATACTGGACAACCTGGAGCGTGCGATGGAGCACGCCAGGAACGCGCCGGACGAAGGGGTGGACAGCATTCTGGCCGGTGTGGAGATGGTGGCCAAGCAACTGAACGAGACCTTCGATCGCTATGGGATGACGCGCATCGCCTCGGTGGGAGAACCTTTTGACCCCACCCGCCACGAGGCAATGGGCGTCGTCGAAACCGAAGAAGGACCGGAAGACCATGTGGTGGAGGAGTTTCAGTCGGGCTACCTCCTTCACGACCGGGTGGTCAAGCCGGCCATGGTCATGGTGTCCAAAAAAGGACAGGCTTCCGCGCAGACAGAGCCCGCGGCAGACTCAGCAGAACCTGTGGCGAAAACGGCTGGGAAGGGCGGGCAACAGGATTAACGGCCGAATGACTTAGCGACAATATGACCTATCAACCAAACGACACGGCGCGCCCCCGGGGCGGCCGGCTGAAAGAACCCATCTACCGAGGCAAGGTAAGACCATGGCAAAAGTAATCGGAATCGACCTGGGCACGACCAATTCCTGCATAGCCATCATGGAGGGCGGGGACCCGAAAGTGATCGAGAACTCAGAGGGTGTGCGCACCACGCCCTCGATGGTCGCGTTCAACTCCTCCGGCGAGCGGCTGATCGGCCAGGTGGCGAAACGGCAGGCCATCACCAATCCGGACAACACCATTTATGCCATCAAACGGCTGATCGGCAGGCAGTTCGACTCTGAAGAGGTGAAAAAGGCCCTCAAGAATTCGCCCTTCAAGATCGTCAAAGGCTCCCACGACCAGACCAATGTGGAGGTCAACAACAAGCAGTACGCGCCGGCGGAAATCTCCGCGTTCATCCTGCAAAAGATGAAGCAGACGGCGGAAGACTATCTGGGCGAGGAGGTCTCCGAAGCGGTGGTTACGGTGCCGGCCTACTTCAACGACTCGC
>CBDUSX010000469.1:0-2369 GCA_965369935.1 uncultured bacterium | reverse complement strand
AAACCCCAAGGAGGAGCGCACCAAGCTCTTCCTGAGCCAGATTCTGCACCACTAGTCCCGCGGGCCGGTCAGGGGGCCTTGCCCCCTGACAACCCTCAGCCTGCTCCACTAGTCCCGCCCGGTCAGGGGGCCTTGCCCCCTCACAACCCCCAGCAGGGGCCAAGGCCCCTGCACCCCGATAAATTCCGCGGCCGAGGCGAGACACAGACCCTCATCCCTTTTTTCCAGCCGCCCCAGTCCGACGCCCCAACCGGCTCCGCAGGTCGAGCACCAGGCAGGCGGAGACGATCAAGGCCGCCGCCGCCACGAGCGAGGGCAGGAGAAAACTTCCGGCCAATTCAAAGGCGTATCCCGCAAATACCGGCCCGATCATCTGGCCCAGGCCGAAGGCCGCGGTCATGAACGCGATGCTGCGGCGCGGGTCGCCGGCCGAGAGAGTGCGCGCATGAATCAACCCCACGGCGGTCAGGCCCACGAAGGTGCCGCCCAGCAGCGTGGCGGATAGGATGATGGCCGGGATGCTGATTGCGAGCACACTCATCGCCACGCCCACGCTCTCCAGCACACAGGCGATCGCGAAACTGACGTCATTGCCCAGCCGGCGGCCGATCCAGGTCCACAATGCCACCGAAGGGATGGCTGCCAGGCCGAAGACGAGCCAGATGACGGGCTCGATGGACTGAATGGCGGGCGCTGTGCGCACCATGGTCGATATAAAGGTTGCCGTGATGACGTAGCCGAAGCCGAACAGCCCATAGGCCACGGTCAGTGCGGCCAGCCGGCGGTCAATCCCGCTGCTGCGCTCCCGTTGCATCGTCCGGGGGATCGGCCCCTCGCTGGGCACCAGCCACACCACAACGCCCAGCGCGGCCATGGACAGCGCCCCGCCGGCCAGCCAGTGCATCCGCCAGCCATATCCCGCCGCCGCCAGTTGGGAAACAAGGACGGCGGACAGCGCGATTCCGCTTCCCACACCGGCGAAGTGCACGGCGGAAAGGCCGGGCCGCCCCTCCGCCGCCAGGCGATCCAGCACCAATGCAGAGGCCAGCACGAGCACGAATGCGCTGGCGATCCCGCCCGCAAAGCGCAGCAGCAGCAACGGCGGCAGGGAGGAAACGATGCCCATCGCCCCGGTGGTGAGGCCGCTGACCGCCAACGAAGCGAGGAACCAGGCGCGCCGCCCGCCGGGCAGCCGCGCCGCCGAGGCCGCGAGGGCGCCCAGGAGATATCCGAGGAAATTCGCGGAGGCGATCAGGCCGCCTTCCGCCTTGGTCAGGCCGAGGCCATCCTCCATGAAGGGGAGAATCGGCGTATACACGAAGCGCCCGATGCCCATGGCGGCGGCGAGCGCGATCAGCCCACCGAATGCGATGCCCGTGGCCCGTTGTGATCGATCGTTCATCGGCAGGGAATACGGATTATTTCTCCTGGAGCCGGCGGCTCCGGTTGGGTACGATCTTCATTCCCCCATGCCCCCGTTCGGCCGTAGGTTAAACAAGCCCCCTCTTACAATCTGCAACAAATTTTGTGAAGCCGCCGCGCTACGATTGGTGCTTGACAAAAATAAATAGATAGGTGAACATTTGTTTCCATTCCTGTCTGCAACGGTCAGGGCGTCATTTGGAAAATGGGCGTTTTAATTCCGTGGCGGGGCCTGGCTTTGCGCGGGCCTCCGTCCGCCCTGCGAGGGCATGCACTTAAACCCGTATGATCCGCCCCATGCCGGGCGGCAGGAGAGCACATGCGAACGATAGAAGTTGGCGCGGTGAAGATTCACCTGCAGGAAAACGAGGAGGCAATGGAAATGCTGAAGTCCCTGCTGCGCCCGCTCAGCAACAAGGAAGTCGCGGCGATGATCGGCATTTCGGAGCGCACGGTCATGCGCTGGAAGCAGGCGGGGCGGCTCCCTTCAAGGGGCAGCGGGCAGGTATTCATGGTGGATTTGATCCGCCATCTCGCGCCGGAGCAGGGGCAGGGGCAGCCCTGAGAGAGGGGCGGGGCCCCGCGGCCGGCCGGTACATTCCTACTCGGAAGCCACGGCCCCCATGCTGACCGGCTGCATCCACTTGGCCGATTGTTCCAGCAGGCGGGTGATGTAGGCCGCCGTCTCCGGCGTCAGCAGGATGGCGCCGCCCAGGTGGTGGTACAGGGCTGCCATGGTGTTGAGACTTCCGGTCAATTTTTCGTCCATCCCCACGAATCCGTAATACCTGGGAATATCGTCGTAGCCGACCGGCAGCCGGGATTTCGACCCGCCCCCGAAGGGAACATAGCGCGTCGTGCCCACGTCCCACCTTCCGGCGCCCTTTATGTCAATCGCATTATCATGAATTACCATATCGCTCGCTCCACAGTGGGGAAACCATTCA
>CBDUSX010000468.1:0-2370 GCA_965369935.1 uncultured bacterium | reverse complement strand
CTACCCCCCGATGTACTGGCCGGTGAGGATGATCTGGTCGCCGGGGCTGACGGGGCTGTCCAGGGTGTAGTCGGGGCCGAGGATGGTGTCGTTGACAATGATCTCGATGTGCGGGCCGATCTCCTTGCGGTCGTGCTCGTCCCAGAGGGCCTCGTCGAGCTTGGGATAGCGCGCGGAGAGGGCTTTCAGCACCGTACGCACGGTGTCGCCGGGCCGGGCGGGCTCGGAGAAGGCCTGGGAGCCGTCGGCCGGCCCGCCCAGGAAGGTGCGCACCCAGGCGATGGCCTCCACGCCGACTGTAAAGGCGTCCGGCGTATCCGCGCCTTCGCGGAGATTTTGCGTGCCGCCGCCGGAGGATTTGGGCGCGCGGCCGCCGGAGGATTTATGCGCGGGGCCGCTCATCGCCTCCCCCAAAGCTCCCGCTCCACCTGGGGCATGCCCAGTTGCTTGAGCAGCCTGCGGCTGGGGCGGCCGGTCTTGCGGTCGTAGTCCACCAGCTTGTACCAGGTGTTGACCATCTTCTCCCAGCCCTTGGAGACGGCGTTGTCCTTGGCCGGGCCGTTGTGGGGGGTGGAGCCGTAGCGGAAGGAAGGCTTCTCCAGCTCCGGCCCGATCCCGCAGCGCAGGTTGAAGGCGCGCAGGTAGACCGCCGTGCGCCGCCCGAAGCGCTTGGCCTCCTCGGGCGTGTAGTCCCAGCCGGTGGCTGCGTTGAGCGCCAGGCAGAGGTTCTTCAGGGAGGTGCGGGTGGTGAATATGCACGCGCCCAGGGAATCCTCGAAGTGCCTGCGCCCCAGCATCTTGGCCACGGTGGTGCCCACCGCCTGCGGATCGAAGGGGTTGAAGCGCGCGGGCAGGCCGAACTCCTGCGGTTCCACCATTTGCCCGGATTCCAGGGTGCCCGTGCTGCCCACGCAGGTGTCCAGCATTTCCTCCCAGCGCCCCCGGTGGTCGTGCCCGCGCGGGGCGCTGCCCTTGCCCACGTAGATGGCGCACTTGGCCGCTTCCCCGCCGATTTTTTCCGCGGCCTTTTTCACGCCCTCGGCCAGCAGGTTGCCGATGCCCTCGCGGCGCACGATTTTTTTCAACAGGGCCTCCACCGCCTTCATGTCGCCCCACTTGGGTTCGATGCCGTCGAGCTGTTTTTTGCTGAGATAGCCCTTCTCGTAGCATTCCATCACCCAGCCGATCACCCAGCCGAACTCGTTCACGTCCAGGCAGGCCCGGTCCAGCGCGGTATTCAGCCAGGAGGCGGCGTTGGGGTCCGTGTTGCCGATGGTCCAACTGGCCGACCAGCCCTCGTATTCCGGCTCGTCCACGATCTCGCCCTTGTGGGGGCCCTTGTTGAGCACCTGCTGGTGGCAGTGGTGCATGCCGCAGGCGTTGCACTGGTGGCCCCGGTGGTCGAAGCCCTCGCGCAGGGCCGGGCCCTGCCAAGGGTCCATGTCCACGTTTTTCGGAAGCTCGTTGGTGGTGTAGTTGCGGATGGGCAGCACGCCCAGCTTGGACAGGTTGACCACACCGCCCAGGGTGCCCAGGGCATAGAGGCCCTTGGTGGTGGGGTTGTTGCGCAACTCCCAGGAGATGGTGTCCGCCATCTGGTAGAGGCCCTGCACGTCGTGGGGGGCCAGCGCGTTGCTGCCCCGCACGATGGCCACGGCCTTGACTTTCTTATCGCCCAGCACCGCGCCGCAGCCGTTCTTGCTGGCCACGTGGCCGTAGTCGCCGGCGATGGCGGAGAAGCGCACCTTGTTCTCGCCGGCCACGCCGCTGGAATACACGCTCAGCTGATGGCCGGAGTAGCCCAGCTCTTCGTTGAGGGCGTCCTGGGTTTCCCAGGTGTCCTTGCCCAGCAGGTGCTTTGCGTCGCGCAGTTCCACCACGTCGTCGTGAATGAACAGGTAGACCCATTTTTTGGCCTTGCCCTGCAGCACAATGGCGTCATAGCCGCTGTATTTCAGGCAGGCCCCGAAAAAGCCGTTGGCCTGGGTGGAGGTGGCGCCATTGGTCATGGCTCCGCGGGTGACCACGGTCAGGCCGCCCGTGCCCCAGATGGGCAGGCCGGCGAAAGGCCCCGAGGCCATGATGAGCCGGTTCTCCGGATGATCCCAGTTGGCTTTGGCGGGCACTTCCTCGTACAGAATCTTCGCGCCCAGCCCCGCGCCGCCGAGGCACTCGCGCCATTCCTCGCCCGAGAGGGGCTGCGCCCAGAGTTTGTTCTTGCCGAGGTCCACGCGGAGAATCTTTCCCGCGTATCCGCCCGGCGCCGGGCCGGCTGTGGGTTGTGCTTTCATTGGGTTCCTTACGCAGTGCAACTATTATGGTGCTCGCGCTATTCTTAATGCAAATCGCCCGGCAGGACAAGCCTCCGCG
>CBDUSX010000467.1:0-2372 GCA_965369935.1 uncultured bacterium | reverse complement strand
CATGTCCTCGCTGAAGGATAAGGAAATTCTGCTGGGCGTCTCCGGCGGCATCGCCTGCTACAAGGCGGTGGAGGTGCTGCGCGGCCTGAAGCGCGCCGGCGCCGAAGTGCAGGTGGTGATGAGCCCCAACGCCGCGGAGTTCGTGACCCCCCTCACTTTCCAGACCCTGTCCAACCGCCCGGTGGGCACGGGCCTGTTCGAGCTGGACCGGGAAAGCCGCATCGGCCACATCGCCATGGCCGAGCGCGCCCAATTGGCCCTGGTGGCGCCGTGCACGGCCAACCTGGCGGCCAAGCTGCGCGCGGGCATCGCCGACGATCTGCTGACCACCGTGCTGCTGGCCACCACCGCGCCCATCTACCTGGCCCTGGCCATGAACGACAATATGCTGGCCAACGCCGCCACCCGCGAAAACCTGGAGGTGCTGGAAAGCCGGGGCCTGCGCATCATCCCGCCGGAGGTGGGCTTTCTGGCCGAAGGCAGGGAAGGGCTGGGGCGGCTGGCCGACCCCGCCGCCATCGTGGAAACCCTCGAGGCGCATTTCCTGAAAACTCCGCTGAAAACTCCGCTGAAAACTCCGCTGAAAACTCCGCTGAAAACTCCGGTGGGAACTCCCGCAGTGACGCCGGGCGCTTCCCTGGCGGCCCGGGCCACGCCCCTGGCGGGACGGCGCATGCTGGTCACCGCCGGGCCGACGGTGGAGGCGATAGACCCGGTGCGCTTCATCTCCAACCGTTCCAGCGGCCGCATGGGCTTTGCCGTCGCCGAAGCGGGCCGGGAAGCCGGGGCAGAGGTGACTTTGGTGCGCGGGCCGGTGAACCTGCCCGACCCGGAAGGCATGGAAGTGGTGGCCGTGCAGACGGCCGAGCAAATGCGCGCCGTGGTGATGGAACGCCTGCCCGTTCAGGACGCCCTGGTGCTGGCCGCCGCGGTGGCCGACTTCCGCATGGCCAAGAGCGAGCCCCAGAAGATCAAGCGCGCCGGCAAGTCCTCGCTCACCCTCGAGTTGGAGGCCAACCCGGACATCGCGGCCGAGGTGGGCAAGAAGAAGAAGCCGGGCCAGGTGCTGGTGATCTTCGCCGCGGAATCGGAGAACCTGCTGGCCAACGCGGAGAAGAAGCTGCAAGGCAAGGGCGCGGATTTGGTGGTGGCCAACGACATCACCCTCAGCGGTTCCGGCTTCGACGCCACCAAGAACAAGGTCACCCTGATCCGCCGTGGCGAGGGCAACGGGGACGCCCCGGCCTTCCTGGACCTGCCCCTGATTGACAAGCACGCGGTGGCCGGGCACATCATGGATCAGGTGGCCGCGCTGCTGGCGGCCGCCACCCGGTAGCCCCCGGCAAGCAAGCCGTGCACCATCGGCGGCGCCGGCCCTCAACGACCCTGCGCATCCCCGAATTCCATCCATATCTATCCTGAGCGAGCCATGAGCACCCCCTACAGCGACGAGTACCACCACCTCAACGGCTGCAAGCTGCACTGCATGGACTGGGGCAACGCCGGGGCGCCGGCGCTGCTGATGGTGCACGGCCTGACACGGCAGGCCCACGCCTTCGACCGCACCGCGGAGCGCCTGCGGGAGCGGTTCCACTGCCTGGCCCTGGACGTGCGGGGGCGGGGAGAGAGCGACTGGACGGAGCCGGAGACCTACCATTACGATCAATACGCGGCCGACGTGCTGGCGCTGCTGGAGGCCAAGGGCATGACCCGCGTGCATTACATGGGCACCTCCATGGGCGGGCACATCGGCATGCACCTGGCCGCCGAGAACGCGGGGCTGTTCGAGAGCTTCGCTCTCAACGACATCGGGCCCGAGACCGCCGCCGCCGGCTCCGAGCGCATCCAGAGCCAGGTGGCCTCCACGCCGGCGGCCTTTAAGTATCTGGACGATCTGGTGGATCGGGAAATGGAGCGCTTCCCCTGGCTGCGCAGCCTGCCCAAGGCGCGCATCGAGCACGACCTGCAATGGCAGGTGCGGAAAAACGAGGACGGCTCCTGGCGCTTTCACTACGATCCGGAGATCATCCGCGGGCGGCTCACCGACCCCGAAGCGCGCAAGGCGGGCCAGGAAAAAATGTGGGCCGGCTTTAAGGCGCTGAACTGTCCTATCCTGCTGGTGCGCGGCGAGGAGACGGACCTGCTGGACATGTCCACCGTGGAAGCCATGCAGGCCGCCCAGCCGGAGATGACCCTGGTGCAGGTGCCGGGCATCGGCCACGCCCCCTCCCTGGATGAATTCCCCGTGATCAAGGCCCTGGAAATCTTCTACGGCTGAGTGGGCAGGCCCCGCCTGACCCCCCGGCCCCCTCTCCACCCGGTGGAAAAGGGGGAGGCTCCCGGGGCGGCCGGATCGTAGGGGCGGTTCGCGA
>CBDUSX010000466.1:0-2374 GCA_965369935.1 uncultured bacterium | reverse complement strand
CTGGCCACGGAGTCCAAGCTGTTCTGCGCCTGCTCCACGGAGTTCGGGCGGCCGGCCAATTCCAATACCTGCCCGGTGTGCCTGGGGCTGCCCGGCGTGCTGCCCGTCATCAACAAAAAGGCGGTGGAGTTCGCCGTGCGGCTGGGGCTGGCCACCAACTGCACGATCCGCCTGGACAGCCAGTTCGCCCGCAAGAACTATTTCTATCCCGACCTGCCCAAGGCCTACCAGATTTCCCAGTACGACCGGCCCCTGTGCGAGCACGGCTGGGTGGACATTCTGGTGGACGGCGAGTCCAAGCGCATCGGCATCACCCGCATTCACATGGAGGAAGACGCGGGCAAGCTGGTGCACGACGGGGCGGACCCCCAGGCCAGCTACGTGGACCTCAACCGGGCCGGCGTGCCGCTGGTGGAAATCGTCAGCGAGCCGGACCTCGGCTCGCCGGAAGAGGCGCGTGTGTACATGGAGAAGATTCACTCCCTGGTCACCTACCTGGGCGTGAGCAACGGCGACATGGAAAAGGGCAACCTGCGCGCGGACGCCAACATTTCCCTGCGCCCCCAAGGCAGCAAGGAACTCGGCACGCGCACGGAAACCAAGAACATCAACTCCTTCCGGTTCGTCCAGGGGGCGCTGGACTACGAGATCGGGAGGCAGCGCGAGGAATTGCTGGACGGCCGCAAGATCGTGCAGGAAACCCGCCTCTACGATCCCCAGAGCAAGACCACCTACGTCATGCGCACCAAGGAGGAGGCCCACGACTACCGTTATTTCCCTGAGCCGGACCTGCCCGTGGTGGCGCTGGACGAAGCGTGGGTGGAATCCCTGCGGGCCGGCCTGCCCGAGTTGCCCGACGCCAAGTTCGAGCGCTTTCAGTCCGGGTTCGGCCTGTCCGCCTACGATGCCCAGGTGCTGGTGGCCGACCGCGCCACGGCGGAGTTCTTCGAGGCGGTGGTGGCCGCCGGGGCCGATGCCAAGCGCGCGGCGAACTGGGTGACGGTGGAACTGGCGGCGCGCTTCAACACGGACAAGAACACCGTGGCCGGCCTGAAATTTCCGCCCGCCCACCTGGCCGCCCTGATCGCCATGATCGAAAAGGGCGAGCTGAGCTCCAAGATGGCCAAGAGCGTCTTCGAAACCCTGTACGATACGGGCAAGGCCCCGGCGGAGATCGTCGCCGAGCAGGGGCTGAGCCAGCTTTCCGACGTGGGCGAACTGGAAGGCATCGTGGACAAGGTGGTGGCGGACAGCCCGGAGCAGGTGGAGCAATACCGGGGCGGCAAGGACAAGGTGTTCGGCTACTTCGTGGGGCAGGTCATGAAGGCCACCCGTGGCCAGGCCAACCCCGCTGTCGTCAACGACCTGCTGAAGAAAAAGCTGGCCTGAAGGCCTGCGGACTCCGCGCAGATCGAGACGCCTGCCTACTCGCGGTGGTCAGGCTCCTCAGCAACGCGGAGTTCTTGATTATGAAAGGTTAATACAAACCCGCATCCCTGAGGAGCGCCGCGTAGCGGGGCGTCTCGAAGGGTGCGGCGGCGCGAACGGTTCTTTCAGATACTCTCTAAGGGCCGGCCGCTGGGTTTTGAGGACATCGCCAGGAATCGTCAAGGGGAGCTTCCGTGCAACGTCAGGAAATTCTCGCCCTGCTGGAGCGCATCAAGTCCGGGGAGTTGAGCCCGGAGGAGGCGGCGCGCCGGGTGGAGCGTGACACCTATCAGGAACTGGGCTTCGCCAAGCCGGACCATCAGCGCGTGCGGCGGCTGGGCTTCCCGGAGGTGGTGTTCGCCGTGGGCAAGCAGCCCCGGCAGTTGGCCGAAATCTGCCGGGCCCACCTGGAGGCCCACCCGCGGCTGCTGGTGACCCGCCTGGAAGAACCCGCGTGGGAGCTGTTGGCCGCCGAGCTTCCCGGTGGCCATTACAACCCCACCGCCCGCACGCTGTCTTTCGGTTTGGACGGGGTGAAACCCCAGGGGCTGGTGCTGGTGGTCTGCGCCGGCACGTCCGACCTGCCCGTGGCCGAGGAGGCGCTGGAGACCTCGCGGCTGATGGACTGCCGGGTGGAGCTGGTCGCCGACGTGGGGGTGGCCGGCATTCACCGCCTGCTGGATCATATGGAACGCATCGAGGCGGCGCGGGTGCTGGTGGTGGTGGCGGGCATGGAGGGCGCCCTGCCGTCGGTGGTGGGCGGCCTGACTGCGGCCCCCCTGATCGCCGTGCCCACCTCGGTGGGTTACGGGGCCAGCTTCGGGGGCGTGGCGGCGCTGCTGGCCATGCTCAACTCCTGCGCGCCGGGAGTCTCGGTGGTCAACATTGACAACGGCTTCGGCGCCGGCTATTCCGCCGCCCTCATCAACAACCCCCCGCCGGGGGA
>CBDUSX010000465.1:0-2385 GCA_965369935.1 uncultured bacterium | reverse complement strand
AGGCGCGAGCGGCTGCGCCCGCAAGGAATTGCGTGAGCGAAAGGATTGCCTCGAGCCCCTGCAACCCTAGCCGCGGGGTGCGTAGCGCACGGGGTACTGCATCCGTATCGGCTCACTGGGCACGCGGGTGGCCGTGGGCGGCTTCCAGCCCTTGCCGGGCTGCTCAGCGGGGAGCGGGGTCAAGTAAAGGGGAAATTGCCGGCCCTCCGGAGCGGCGCCAGCCTGCTCCCCGGATTCGACGATGACCCCCCCGCCGCCGCCACCGGGCTCGAGCAGATAGATGGGAGCCTGGGCCCGTGGCCGCCGGGCTGGCATGGCCCTCCCGCCGGACTGATTGGAAACGAAATTGAGCCGGTCCGCATCCACAACGCGGGAGCGAGGCACAATCTGCCTTTGGGCGGGCTCTTCACGCTCCGCGGTGAGCGAGGGAGCCGGCGCGGTGTCCTGCATTGCCAGCCAGGCGGAGCCCCCACCGACTATGAACAGCCCGGCCGCGGCAGCCGCAACCTGTATCCGCCAGGAGCGCAGAGCCCTGGGCCACCGGGAATCATGGGCCAGGATTCTCGAAAACCTTTCCCAGCCCGGAACGGCCGTGTGCCGCGAAATGCGCTCGGACTCCAATTGCCGGAACACGGCCAGGGACTGTGCGAACGCCTTCCACTCGTGACGGCATTCGGCGCATTGCCGGAGATGTTCCTTCCAGGCCGGCCCCTCCAGCGCCGTGCTTTCTTCCACGGCCAGGCGCTGCACCAGGCTTTTCTGTTCACAGGACATGGGATCCCCTCATCTCGGGTTGGATTCGGCCCAGAATCGGGTCAAGGGCCTTCCTCAGGGACTCCCTGGCGTAAAACAGGCGTGATTTTACGCTTCCCTCGGGAATTTCCAGAATCTCGCCGATTTCCTGCACGCTCAAGTCCTCCAGGTAATACAAATTGAGTATGATGCGATGCTGGGACTTCAGCGTGCCCAATGCCTCCTGGATGATCGCCTTTCGCTCCCCGTCAATCATGAACCGCTCCGGCGATACCCCCTGATTGAACACGACGATCGAGGAGGGCAACTGGGAGGGGTCCACGTCCCCCTCGGGCATTGCAACCCAGCGCCTGGAGCGGGTGACGTTGCGCAAGGCCTCATTGACCGTAATCCGGTAAATCCACGTCTTCAGCGCGGAGTGGCCGCGGAATTTCGCCAGGTTCCGGTGCAGCAGCAAAAACACGTCCTGGACGACGTCCTCGACCTGGCTTTCTTCCTTCACCACGGAAAACACAAGGCGTGCCACCATTTCGCGATACTTTTTGAACAACACCTCAAAGGCCCTGCTATCGCCCTTCAGGTGCGCCTTGACGAGAATATCGTCGTCCAGGCTCGACCAATCCGCCTTGTCCAGGCTCTTCACCCTAGCCATGACCGCCTTTTTCCTTATGGCTGCTCCGGGAAGCGGCTGCAACCAACCTCCGCCGATCACCTCCCGGGCGGCAATCCACAAATCTCACTCATTTGATGCACGGAGTGCCTTTAGGTTCAATGTGCATCGTTGTCATTACGAATACAACTCCCGCAAGGTCAAGGCCAGGGCCATGCGGCCTTGCGCCATGGGGGCATTTGCGGTAAGCCGCATGCATGGGGCGGGAATTCGGAGCAGGCAAATATTTAAGTTTGTGGGTGTTTGGCATCGCTTTCGGGTACACCGAAGCCGCGGTCGTGGTCTACCTGCGGGCGGTACTGGAATTGGAAGACCCCGGCCTGTTTCCCCTATCCAAAGTATTTAGCGAGCGCCACGCCTGGTATCTGACGGTCGAAACCTACCGCGAACTGGCCGCTCTGGCGCTGATGCTCGTTCCCGCCCTGCTCGTGAGCCGCATCAAGTCTTTCCGCCTGCTCTCCTTCGCCCTGATTTTCGCCGTGTGGGACCTGAGCTATTATTTCTTCCTGCAACTGACCCTGGACTGGCCGCGGACTTTTTTAACCTACGACGTGTTGTTCCTCATCCCGACCGTGTGGGTGGCGCCGGTGCTGTGCCCGGTGCTGATCTCGGCGGCCATGGTCTGTTTCTCCACGGTGCTGATTTACATTGGGCGCCATCGCCCCATGCGGACGGTGTCCCCCGTTCACTGGCTGCCGCTGGTCACAGGGGCCATTCTCATGCTGTATGCGTTCATGGCCGAGGCGGATTACTTCCTGGCCGGGGGGCTTCCGCCAAGATTTCCCTGGTGGCCCTTCGGCATCGGCTTCGCGCTGGCCTCGCTGGCCGGGCTCCACTTCACTTACGGTATCGCACGGAAAGAAAGAACGCGCTTCGGCTGACTATAGGTTCGGGAAGTCACGTTGAGGGAGGGATGCGCGGATTTTGCAACCCGCGCCGGGACGGCCGTAGCGCTTCCTAGT
>CBDUSX010000464.1:0-2390 GCA_965369935.1 uncultured bacterium | reverse complement strand
TGGCGATGCGGGCCAGGGCGGCCACGCCGATGGGCAGGGCGGACTCGTCCGCGTCGAACTTCGCCGAGTGCACGGAGTGGACGATGCCCCTGGCCTCGTTGCCCACGCCCAGGCGGAAGAACACCGAGGGCACCTCGCGGGCGATGTAGGAAAAGTCCTCCCCGCCCATTTCCGGATGGGGCAGGGCGAACACCGCATCTTCCCCCAGCAGCGCCCCCGCGCTTTCCATGGCGCGCCCGGTGAAGGGCACGTCGGTGACCAGCGCCGGGTAGCCGTGCAGGAACTCGAACTCGTAGTTGGCGTTGGCGGCGGCGCAGACCCCCTTGATGACCCGCTCCATCTTCTCCGGCAGGGCCTGGGCCTGGGCATCCTCAAGGCAGCGGGCGGTGCCCGTCATTTCCACGCTTCCCGCGATCACGTTGGGCGCGGTGCCACCGGCGATCTTGCCGACGGTGATCACGAGGGGCTCCACCGGGTTGGCCTCGCGGCTGACCAGGTATTGCAGGGCCTGGTAGACCTGCACCGCCACGGCCACCGCGTCCACCGTCTGGTGGGGCCGCGCCGCGTGGCCGCCCACGCCGATGATGCGGATCGTGAAACGGGAGGAGTAGGCCAGCATCTGCCCCGCGCGGAAGCCCAGCCGGCCGGCCGGAATGCCCGGATGAACGTGCAGGGCCAGGGCCGCGTCCACACCTTTCAGGATGCCGCCTTCCTCCACCATCACCTTGGCCCCGCCCGGCGGCAGCTCCTCCCCCGGCTGGAGCAGGAACTTGACGCGCCCTTTCAGGTTTGCCTTGTCTTCGCTGAGCAGCTTGGCGGCGCCCAGGGTGCAGGTGGTGTGGATGTCGTGGCCGCAGGCGTGCATGACGCCCTCGTTTTGCGAGGCGTAGTCCGCGCCGGTGTCTTCCGTAATGGGCAGGGCGTCCATGTC
Organism: uncultured bacterium; assembly: GCA_965369935.1. Classification (GTDB taxonomy): domain Bacteria; phylum SAR324; class SAR324; order SAR324; family JACQKK01; genus JAPUIH01. The sequence continues at coordinate 1,459 of CBDUSX010000464.1, read as the reverse complement.
GCCCCGGATGAGCAGGGTGGGGCCCGCGCGCCCGCTGTCCAGGGTGGCCACGAGGCCATGGGTGCCGGCGATGTCCGCCTCCACCTCCAGCCCCAACTCCCGGAAGAAGGCCTGGCCCATGGCCGCCGTGCGGGATTCCTGGAAGCTCAACTCCGGGTGGCGGTGCAGGTCCCGGCGCATGCCGCTCAGCTCCTCCTGCATGGCCTGAGCGCGCTTCAGCAGATCGTCCTGGGCCATGCCCGCACTCCCCTCAGTTGCGCTCGAAGACCGTGGCGATGCCCTGGCCCATGCCGATGCACATGGTGGCCAGGCCCACGCTGGCGTTTTTCGCCTCCATCAGGTGGAGCAGGGAGGTGGTGATGCGCGCCCCGGAGCAGCCCAGGGGATGGCCCAGGGCGATGGCGCCGCCGTTGAGATTGACCCGCTCGTCCATCTCTTCCAGCAGCCCCAGCTCCTTCAGCACGGTCAGGGACTGGGCGGAGAAGGCCTCGTTGAGCTCGATCAGCTCCACGTCCTTCATTTCCATGCCCGCGCGCTTGAGGGCCTTTTGCGAGGCCGGCACGGGGCCGATGCCCATGATGGAAGGGTCCACGCCGGCCACGCCCATGGCGCGGATGGCGGCCATGGGCTCCAGCCCCAGCGCTTTGGCCCGCTCCGCGGACAGCACCAGCACCGCCGAGGCGCCGTCGGAGATGGCCGAGGAATTGCCCGCGGTCACCGTTCCCCCCTGCGGATTGAAGGCCGGGGGCAGCTTGGCCAGGGCGTCCATGTTGGCGTCGGGCCGCACCACCTCGTCAATATCCACCTTGACCGTCATGCCGTCCTCGTCGTGGCCGTTGACGGGCACCATCTGGGAGGCGAAGCCGCCCTCCTGATGGGCCTGGGCGGCGCGCTGGTGGGAGCGGATGGCGAAAGCGTCCTGCCGCTCGCGGGAAATCTTGTGCATGATGGCCAGGAACTCCGCGGTCAGCCCCATGGACATGCCGGCCTTGGCCCCGTGGCGGCTGTATTCTGGCGGAATGTCCGCGTTGTAGGCCATGGGCAGGTGCCCCATGTGCTCCACGCCGCCGCACAGAAACACGTCCCCGTTGCCCGACATGATGCTCTGGGCGGCGGTGTTGATAGCCTGCAGGGAGGAACCGCAGAGGCGGTTCACCGTCTGCGCGCCGCATTCATGGGGCAGGTCGGCCATCAGGGAGATGGCCCGCGCGATGTTGAAGCCCTGCTCCTTGGTCTGGTTGGCGCAGCCCCAGATCACGTCCTCGATCTCCGCCGGGTCCAGGGCCTGGTTGCGCTCCAGCAGCGCATGCACCAGGGCCACGCTCAATTCCTCGGCGCGCACGTTGCGGAACACGCCGTTCCTGGAACGCCCCATGGGCGTGCGGACGGCATCCACGATTACCGCGGTTTGCATGATGGACTCCCGCTTAATGTTGAACGCAATTTCATTTTCGCATTT
>CBDUSX010000463.1:0-2393 GCA_965369935.1 uncultured bacterium | reverse complement strand
TTTCGCGGTACTGGCCCAGATGCAAAAGCCCGGCAACGGGGATGACCAGGACCAGGGCGTTGAGCGCCAGGATGCGGCGGGTGAGTGGTGAAATCCAGCGGCGGCGCACGCGGCGTTCCGAGGACTCCCGCCCTAAAGGATGGGGTGCGGTGGCCACCCCGTGCATCCCTGTCTTATGCGGCGCCGTCTCTTCCCCGGCGCCACGATCCCCGGCTTCGCCGGCAGGGGCCGCGGGGCCGTGCGATTCCACGCGCCCGGTGGGGGCGCCCGGTGACGCACCGTCCTTGCCCGATCCGGCCCTCTCCGCCGCCGCCTCAGGTGTCCTTGTAGCGGTATCCGACGCCGTAAAGAGTTTCGATATGACTGAAATTTTCGTCTACTTCCTTGAATTTCTTGCGCAGGCGCTTGATGTGGCTGTCGATCGTCCGGTCATCCACATATACGGACTCACCGTAAGCGGCATCCATCAGCTGGTCACGGCTCTTGACGTGCCCCGGCCGTTGCGCCAGCGCCTTCAGGATCAGGAATTCGGTGACGGTCAGGTTGACCGCTTTACCCTCCCAGACGCAAAGGTGCCGCGCCGGGTCGAGCATCAGGCTGCCGCGGGCTATGGGCTTTTCCGTGGCCTCCGTGCCGGCGCCCTCGCGCATGTGCTGCTCGCGCCGCAAGAGCGCGCGGATGCGCTCGATCAAAAGGCGCTGGGAGAAGGGCTTGGTGATGTAATCGTCGGCCCCAATGTGCAGGCCCAGGACCTCGTCCACCTCCTCGTCCTTGGAAGTGAGAAAGATGACCGGCACGTTGGAGTTGCGCCGCAGCCGGTTGAGCAACTCCATGCCGTCCATGCGCGGCATCTTGATATCCAGGATGGCCAGGTCCACCGGGTTGCTGGCCATCCCGCGCAGGGCCTCCGACCCGTCCGCATAGGTCCGGACCTTGAAGCCCTCCGCTTCCAGCGCCATGGAGACGGAGGTCAGGATATTTCGGTCGTCATCCACCAGGGCGATGGTGCTTTGCATGGGCGCCCCTCCTTGATTCGTTCATTAAAGCAGATTAGCCGGGGGGAATCACAGGGCGGAATATGAGGCCGGACTGTGGCGCTTTTGCGGCGAATCCTGAAAAATCAAAGGGCTAGAGCCGCGCAACGCCTCAATGGTTAACACCGCGCCGTCTTGGCTTCGCGCAGAATCCAGTCGCGGAACAGGGCCGCCGGCGGGCCGAGCGGCACTTCGGCCGGAATCAGCAGATAAAACGCCTTATCCGAGCGCAGCGTCGCCTCGATCGGGCGGACCAGCAGGCCCCGGGTGAGCAAACCCTCGGCCAGCCGGGCGCCGCCCAGCGCCACGCCCTGCCCGTCCAGCGCGGCCTGGATCAACACCAGGTAGTTGTCGAATTCCAGGCCCCGCGTCGCCGGGGGCTCCTCGACACCGAAAGAGCGCATCCAGGCCTCCCAGGTAACCCAGTTGCGGTCGAATTCGGCCAAGTGCAGCAGAGTCTCCCGCAGCAGGTCCGCCGGCTCCTCGAGCGCCGGCCGGCTCTCCAGATAGCTGGGCGCGCAGACCGGGAAAACCTCGTTGTCCAGCAGGTGGATGGCCTTCACCCCGGACCAGCGGCCCGAGCCGTAACGCACCGCCAGGTCGATCCCCGCCACGGTCAGGTCCGAGACCGGCGCCGAAGCCACCAGGCGCAGCTCCACCTCCGGATGGGCGGCCCGGAACTTGGCCACCCGCGACATGAGCCAGTAGGAGGCGAAGGACACGCTGGTCGAGACCGTGACCTCGGCCTCGCCGCGCACCCGGCGGATGTCGGCGGCGGTGTTGGCGATGTGCTCCAGGCCCATGGTGACCGCCTTCTGCAGGCGCTGACCGTCCCGGGTAAGCTGCAGGCCCCGGTGCAGCCGGTGGAACAGCGGCACCCCCAGATGATCCTCGAGCCCGTGAATCTGCCGGCTGACGGCGGCCTGGGTCACGCTCAGCTCGCCTGCCGCCCGGGTAAAATTCAGATGCCGTGCGGCGGCCTCGAAAACCACCAGACTGTTCGCCGGGGGTAGCCTGGAACGCAGTGCAGCCATTACAAATATTTATGCGGTTGTTAGATTTAAGTGCAGTCTTCCAACGATACTAAATGTCATCTCATAGATAAAATCATTATTTGCTGGCCGGATCGGCGGCGTCTGCTGCTGCTGCACGGCATCGAGGCCGGCGGCGGATCAGGTCCCCCGCGGCGCAAAGAAGGGCTTTGCGCCGCGCGGGTTCCCCGTGCATTCTGAGGCTTGCGAAGCGCGCCGCCGGTTCGGTGTGCAGGGACGGACAAGAGCAACATCCCCATGCTGGGCGACGGGCCACAGACCTTCGGCTTCTTCCTGGTGCCGAACTTCGCCATGATGGCCTTCACCT
>CBDUSX010000462.1:0-2403 GCA_965369935.1 uncultured bacterium | reverse complement strand
TGTTGCATTCCCGCTCTGCTTCCAGTAAAAAAATACACCGGAAATCCAACACCGATAACGGCAGATTCGCAGGAGGTAGCGCCATGACCGCCAGCCAAATCACTGGCGTCGGCACCGCGATGATTACGCCCTTCCACAAGGACGGGGCGGTAGATTTCGCCAAGCTGGCCGACTTCATCGAATTTCAAATCGAGGGCGGCGTACACTTTCTCGTGCCCATGGGCACCACGGGGGAAAGCGTCACGCTGAGCAAGGAAGAGCAGGTCGAGGTCATCAAGACCACCCTCAAGGTGGCCGAGGGCCGCCTGCCCGTGCTGGCCGGCTGCGGCGGCAACAACACCGCCGCCCTGATCAGCCTGGGCAAGCAGCTGAAGGACATCGGGGTGGAGCAAATCCTGTCGGTCAGCCCCTACTACAACAAGCCGACCCAGGAAGGCATCTACCAGCACTTCAAGGCTATCAGGAAAGAAACCGGCCTGGACATCGTGCTCTACAACATCCCCGGGCGCACCGGCAGCAACGTGCTGCCCGAGACCCTGGCACGGCTGGCGGAGGAGAAGATCATCTTCGGCGTCAAGGAATCCACCGGCGACATCAAGCAGATTCAGCAGTTGTGCCAGCTGGCGGGCGACTCCCTGAAGGTGCTCTCGGGGGACGACTGGATGACCCTGGCCCTGGTTTCCGTGGGCGGGGAGGGGGTGATCTCCGTCGCCTCCAACGTGGTGCCCGGCCCCTTGCGCGAGTACATGAACGCCCTGCACGGCAAGGACTTCGACCGCGCGCGCGTGCTGCTGAAGCCCCTGCTGCCGCTGTTCGACGCGCTGTTCGTGGAGTCCAACCCGGGCCCTGTGAAGGGCGCGGCCTCCCTGCTGGGACTGATGGACGCCAACTTCCGCCTGCCCATGGTGCCGCCTTCGGAGAGCACCATGCACGTGGTGCAGCAGGCGCTCGCGCCGTTCAGGGGCAAGTAGCCCGCTCCCGGATAAGCGCAGGCAAACCACCCACCCGCCCTGAAAAGCGGCCCGCTCCCCGCGGGCCGCCGGGGCTTGGCCGCCTTGCCGATGTCCCCCTGTATTGTCGAGCGCCTGCCCAACGGCTTCACCACCGCCATCATCGAGGTGCCCGGGCGGCATCAGGTGCTGATCACGCTCCTGGTGCGCACCGGCTCGCGCTTCGAGGCGCCGGAGGCCGCCGGCATTTCCCACCTCGTCGAGCACATGCTGTTCCGGGGCTGCGCGGCCTACCCCGACGCCCGGCGGCTCAACCTGGCTTTCGAGGAGGCGGGCGGCATCCCCAACGCCTGCACGGGGGTGGAATCCACCGAGTATTACTTTGTGGCCCACCCCGGCAAGGTGGAGCAAGGGCTGGCCGTGCTGGCGGAGATGGTCTGCCGCCCCGTATTCCCCGAGGTGGAAAAGGAACGGGGCATCGTGATGGAGGAAATCCTCTACGACTACAACGACCGGGGGGAGTTGATCCACCTGGGGGCGCTGAGCGCGCAACTGCTGTGGCCGGAAACCGGTCTGGGGCAGCCGGTGATCGGCGATCAGGCCAGCGTCGCCTCCATCGGGGAGCAGGCCCTGCGGGCCCATCACGCCCGCCACTACGCGCCTCATAACCTCGTGCTGGGCATTGCGGGCAGCCTGGCGCCCGCGCGGGGATTCGAGCTGGCCCGCGCCTGCTTCGGCCACCTGACCAAGGTTGCCGGGGACGCCCCGGCCACCACCCCAATATCCGCCTCCCACCCCGCCCCGCAGCCTTCCGAGGGGCCGCTGGTAAAGCTGGTGCCCGACGCGGACAATCAGTTTCATTTGCAACTGAGCTTTCCCGCCGCCGGCTACAACGACCCCGACGAGTTTCTGCTGGGCCTGCTGGTGCGCGTCCTGGACGACGGGCCCACCAGCCGTCTGCAGCAGCGCATCCGGGAAGACCTGGCCCTGGCCTATCACGTGGGGGCGGAATACACCGCCTATCACGACACGGGACAGTTGGACGTCGTCACCTCCTTCAAGGCCGGGCGGCTGGAGGAAATGCTGGGCGCGCTGCTGGGCTGCCTGAAGCGCTTCGGGGAAGAGGGCCCCACGGCGGAGGAACTGCTGCGGGCCAGGGAGCGCTGCCGGCTCGATCTGGAGTTTGCGCGCGATTCCCTCGACGCCCGCATCGAGCGCTACGTCTGGCCGCTCCTCTATTCCACTCCGCGGGAAATCGAGCAGGATCAGGCGTTGCTGGAAGCCGCCTCCCTGGACGAACTGCGGCGGCTGGCGCGGCAGGTATTCACCCGCTCAGGGCTGCATCTGGTGCTGGTGGGCCCGGTGGATGCGGGGACCGAACAAGCCGTCGCCGACGCGCTGAAACGGTTCTGAGCGCGGGGGTTGCAATGGAATCGCAGCCGCGCGCGGATTG
>CBDUSX010000461.1:0-2409 GCA_965369935.1 uncultured bacterium | reverse complement strand
TTCATTCCATGGACTCCTTGTCTCTCGTTGATTCCTGCTGCGGCGGGGGGAATGCCGCCCGCCACGCGCCTTCCCTCCTTGCGTGAGGCTGTGTTGTAATGGCCTATCACGGCCCGCGAATTTCCGGCAACGAACGATTCCCGAAGGAACGGCCATGAGACAAGGGGTGCGCATCCTGGTGGTGGAGGACGAGGCGGACATCCTGGAGCTCCTGCGCTACAACCTGGCCAGGGAAGGCTACCGGGTGGAGACCGCCACAAGCGGCGAGGAGGGCCTGAACGCCGCGCGGGGCCGCCCGCCGGCGCTGCTGCTGCTGGACCTGATGCTGCCCGGCATGGACGGGCTGGAGGTGTGCCGGGCCCTGAAGAAGGACGCCGCCACCAAGCGCATCCCCATCGTCATTGTGACGGCCAGGGGCGAGGAGGCGGACGTCGTCACCGGCCTTGAGCTGGGCGCGGACGACTACGTCACCAAGCCCTTCAGCCCCAGGGTGCTGCTCGCCCGCGTCAGCAAGGTGCTGAGCCGCGAGGCGCGCGCCCCGGACGCAGACGGCGGAGAAGGCGTGATCGAGCACCATGGGCTGCTGCTCCATCCCGGCCGCAGGGAGGTGCGGGTGGAGAGCCGGCCCGTGGAACTGACCTTCACCGAGTTTCACATCCTCCATTTCCTGGCCCGCCGTCCCGGCTGGGTCTACACCCGCAACCAGATTGTGGAGGGTGTGCGCGGGGAGGATTACCCGGTCACCGACCGCGCCGTGGACGTGCAGATCGTAGCCCTGCGCAAGAAGCTGGGCCCCGCGGGCCGCTGCATCGAAACCGTGCGCGGCGTGGGCTACCGCTTCAAGGAGTAGACTCTGTCTGAGAAGACAGGTTGCGGGGGAAGCAACGCGAGACTCGTAGCGTTGCGGAGCCCCGCGCCCGGTTCTCTAAGATGCCGTCATCTGCCAGGTTTGGCTGGAAGCCAACCCTGGCAAAGAACGGGTGCAGGGGCCTTGGCCCCTGCTGGGGGTTGTCAGGGGGCAAAGCCCCCTGACCGGCCCCGCGGGGCCGGTGGAACGTGAGTTTTGCGAAGGAACCGCATATGCGCCGCAAGCCCTTGTACTGGATTCTGCTCCCGGCCCTGCTGGCCACGGCGCTCCTGCCCCTGCTGGCCGTGGGCTGGTGGGGCTGGCCGGCCGGCGATGGGGCGGCGGAAGGCGTGGTGTGGGGGCTGCTGGCGATCGCCGCGGGCGCGGTGGCGCTGGCCGCCTCGGCGGCCCTGTGGCTGGCCCGCAAGCTGGGCCGCTCCCTGGCCCAAATGCAGGGCGCGGCGGACAGGTTCGCCGCCGGCGCGCTGGAGGCGCGCGCGCCCGTGCCCGATTCCCGCGAGCTGGCCAATCTGGCCCGCTCCTTCAACGCCATGGCCGCCCGGCTGGAGGAGCGCATCCAGGACATCAGCCGCAGGCAGACCGAACTGGAAACCGTGCTGGCCAACATGGTGGAGGCCGTGCTGGTGGTGGACAGCGCCGAGCGCGTGCTCAACCTCAACCCCTCCGCCGCGCGCCTGTTCGGCGTAGCCCTGGCCGATGCCCGGGGACGCTATCTGATGGAAGTGGTGCGCAACGCCGATTTGATCCACTTTCTCTCCCGCACCCTGAATTCACAGGAAGCCGTGGCGGGGGAGATCGTGATCCACGAGGAGCCCAGCGACCGCATTCTGCAAGCCCACGGCAACCTGCTGCGCGATCCGGCGGGCGGCATCATCGGCGCCATGGTGGTGCTGCACGACCTGACCACCCAGCGCAAGCTGGAGACCGTGCGCAGGGACTTCGTGGCCAACGTCTCCCACGAGTTGAAGTCCCCCCTCACCGCCATCCGGGGCTTCGTGGAGACCTTGCAGGACGGCGCCCTGGCCAACCCTGAGGAAGCGCGGGGCTTCCTGGACATCGTCGCCCGCCAGGCGGAACGGCTGATGGCCATTGTGGAAGACCTGCTCCATCTCTCCCGCATCGAGCAGGAAGAGGAGCGTGGGGAAATCAGCCTGGAACGCCTTGCCGTCGAGCCCGTGCTGCGCGCCGCGATCCAGGATTGCGAAAGCAAGGCCGCGGAGAAAAACCTCAGCGTCGAACTGGACTGCCCCGAAGCCTTGGCCGCGCCCATCAACCCCGCGAAGCTGGAACAGGCGGTCTTGAACTTGCTGGACAACGCCATCAAATTCAGCCCGGCCGGCTCCAAGGTGCGCATCGAGGCCCGGGCCAACGGGACGGAGCTGACCATCCGCGTGATAGATCAGGGCAAGGGCATCCCGCAGGCCCACCAGCCGCGCCTGTTCGAGCGCTTCTACCGGGTGGACACCGCGCGCAGCAGGGAGCTGGGCGGCACCGGGCTGGGCCTGGCCATCGTCAAGCACATCACCCAGGCCCACGGCGGG
>CBDUSX010000460.1:0-2412 GCA_965369935.1 uncultured bacterium | reverse complement strand
GCTTGTCTTGCCCTTGGTGCTCTTGGTCGCCATGGCGTGATCCCCTCCCTTACGCCATTGAAGCCCTTCCCTTGCGCCCTAATTCAGTGTGGGAGTCACACTAGCATATTCGGAGGATGGGACAATATGTTGAGGGAGTCCGGTTCCCCGGCAGGTCCCGGTGGGGCGGGGGAGAAACGCGAGACTCGTAGCGTTTCGCCTGCCTTGTCATGCGCGGGGCCGGCGACACCCACGCGTCTCTGCGTCCCTTCGGCCTGCTCAGGGCATGCTTTGCGTGAGGCATATCCACCACTCCATCCGCCGTGGCCGAGGCTTGCGGCTTCCCCTACGCGGTGTTAGGGTTGATTTGCATGGCGAAACTCGCTATGTGAGCGGATTGATGTCAAAGACGGCCGCAAAGAAAAGACAGAGTAAACACAGCGAAAACGGGGCAGGGCGGATATAGGGCCATGCCCGCTAGCAGGCGGCCGCAGGTGAAGTTCATTTCAGTTTCCGCCCAGGCCGGCAAGGCGCGATTCGCCGAAGCCTGCCGGATGCCTATTAAGGATTGCAATTCGGCCCTGCCGGCCGCCCCCGAGGAAAAGCGGGGATTGCCGGAGCGACAATTCGGCTTAACCTGCGCAGGGGGCCTGTGGGCCTCGGGCCGGAAAACCGGAAGGACGGGGCGAGCCATGGCTCAGGAGGCGGAAGTCGCGGCCCGCGTGGAAGCATTGCTGGAAGAGCCGGTCGCCGCGCTGGGCTACCAACTGCTGGAGGTGCAGTACAGGTTCGAGGGACGCTGGGTGTTGCGCCTGATCATAGACCGCGAGCAGGGAGTCAACCTCGACGATTGCGGCGCGATCAGCGAGCTTGCCGGGCGCGTGCTGGACGTGGAAGACCCGGTGCCCAACGCGTTCTCCCTGGAGGTCTCCTCGCCCGGCGTGTTCAGGCCGCTCAGGCAGCCGCGCCATTTCAGGCAGTCCATCGGCAAGATGGTGCGCTTCAATCTGCTGCCGGGCGTGATGGACGGGCGCAAGGACAAGCCGCTGCGCTGCCGGATTTCCGGCGTTTTGGAGGAGCGGTTGCTGGTGGAGGTGGAGGGCGAAACTCTGGAACTGCCGCTGGACGGCATCCGCTCCGCCCGGCTCGATCCGGACCTGTAACCCACGGGCCCGCAACGGATATGCTGTAGCGGACATCGTTAACGCGCAATTGACATACGGACCAATCGGGACACAAAAAGACTATGGCCAGAGAAAGCATCATGGAAGCCCTCGGGGACATTGCCAGGGACAAGGGCATTAGCCGGGACAGGCTGCAGGAAGTGATCCAGGAAGCGGTCACCGCCGCCGCCAGGCGGAAGTACAAGGACTACAACGAGGTGGAGGCGCGCATCAATCCTGAATCCGGCGAGCTGGAGGTGTTCCGCTACAAGACGGTGACGGACAACTTCCTGGATCCGGAAAACGAAATACCCCTGGACGAAGCCCGCAAGCTCGATTCTCTGGCCGAGCCGGGGGACGAGGTGGAATACGAGATAGACAACCAGGAACTGAGCCGGGTCATCGCCCAGACCGCCCGGCAACTCATCTTCCAGAAAATCCGGGAAGCCGAGCGCGAAACCATCTACGAGAATTTCAAGGACCGCAAAGGGGAAATCCTCAACGGCATCGTCAGCCGCACCGAGCGCAACCGCATTTTCATCACCTTCAACCAGGTGGAGGCCATCCTCTACAAGCGGGAGCAGATTCCCAACGAGCGCTATTCCAGCGGCGAGCACATCCGCGTGATGTTGCTGGACGTCATCAACGATCCCAAGGAGCCTTCCCAGCTGGTCATCTCCCGGGCCGATCCCCTGCTGCTGACCAAGCTGTTCGAAATGGAGGTGCCGGAAATCTACGACGGCATCGTGGAAATCGTCACCGCCGCCCGGGAGGCGGGCCGCCGCGCCAAAATCGCGGTGCGCTCCAACGATACGGACGTGGACCCGGTCGGCGCCTGCGTGGGCATGCGCGGGGCGCGGGTGCAGTCCATAATCGCCGAGCTGCGCGGGGAGAAGATTGACATCATCGCCTGGATCGACGACCTGCCCGCCTACATCGCCAACGCCCTTGCGCCGGCGGAACTCACCCGCATCCGCATTGACGAGGAAAACGAGGAAATTGACGTGGAGGTGGAGCCCGACCAACTCTCCCTGGCCATCGGACGGCAGGGCCAGAACGTGCGGCTGGCCTCCAAGCTGCTCGGCTACAAGATCAACATCAACTCCACCCAGGACAAGACCCTGACCCTGGAAGAGCAAATCCGGGAGCGGTTGCTCGCCTCCCAGGCGGCGCTCACTGCCCAGGCGGGAGAGGGCGTTGAAACGGAAGGCGCTCCGGACGGAGAGGAAGCCGTTGCGGTGGAAGGGACCCTGACGGAAGAGGCGCCCGC
>CBDUSX010000459.1:0-2421 GCA_965369935.1 uncultured bacterium | reverse complement strand
CGCCCGCTCCCGGCGCCGCCGGCGATGTGCATCCCGGCAGGGCCCACGTTTCACGCCATGAACCGCCTCGTCCTTCAGTTTACCGCCCATCTGCATCTGAAGAATTATTCGGAGAACAGCGTCCAGAGCCACCGCCTGGACCTGATCAAGTTCAAGGGCTGGCTGGAGGAGCGCGAACAGGCGGAGCCGGAAAGGCTGCCTGAACTGACCGGAGAGCACATCCGCGAATACCAGGCGTTTCTGGCCAAGTCCCTCAAGCAGCGCTCAATCAACCGGCACTTGTCCTCCCTCAGACTGTTCTTCGGATTTCTGGAGGAGGCGGGCATGATCTCGGCCAATCCCATGGATGGCGTGGTCTTCCAGAAACCCTTGCCCGTCCTGCCCAACATGCTGCTGCCCGGGGAGGTGGCGGCCCTGCTGGACGTACCGCGGGAGAGCCACTACCTGGGCCTGCGGGACCGGGCGATGCTGGAGTTGCTGTATTCGAGCGGGCTGAAACTGCACGAGCTGATCGCGCTGGACGTAGACGCCCTGCAACTGGACTTGAGCTTCATCAAAGTGGGGGGCAAGCGGGAGCGCATGGTACCCGTCACCGAATACGCGGCCGCCCTGCTGGGGCGCTATCTGGAGGAAACCCGGCCGGGCCGCCTCCGCCATCCGGAAGACCCCTGCCTGTTTCCCGGGCGCAACGGAACGCGCATTACCCGCGTGGGTGTATGGAAGCTGATCAAGAAACACGCCCTGCACGCGGGCATCAAAAAGAACTTCAACCCCCGCGCCCTGCGGCACGCCTTTGCCATGCACCTCATTCTGCGGGGCATGGACCTGGACGCCATCAAGTTTCTGTTCGGCTACCGGCACCTGGAGGCGACGACCCTTTATGCCCACGTCAACACCCCGGACTTCCGGGAGGCCTACCGGGCCTATCACCCCTCCGCGGCCGGGGAATGAATTCCGCCGGGGCGGCGTGGGCCGTGGCCGCGAGGGATCGCCCGCGCGGAACTGCCCGCGCGGTGGGGGGCTGCCACAGATCATCTCAGGGGGGATCGAAATACGCGATGGAAAGGATGGAACGCCCGCAGTCGTATTTGTATCGCAGTATATTACAGATAGCGCCCCTCCCCGGGCCGGCCTTTCTCCGCTCAGGCCGGGCCGCAGGGCTAGCAAGACTGAAGAGGCAGGGTGGGATTCAAGGCAGTTTTTCGAAGGAAATCTTATCGCTGTCCACCGATACAATTCGCCATTTTTCTCCCGTCGGCGTACACAAAATCGGGTTCCCTTCCTCCAGATTCAGGTCAAGAATGGTGATATTATTTTTCACATCTTTTCCGCTCGGCGGAATCACGGTTTCCCGTTTCATAGGCCCTCCAGGTCCGTTTGCCCGGATGCCGGCCGCATCAATCCGATGACCGCGGCCCATCCATGCATGCGAGAATTCCTTCTCACGCACTCAGATAACGTTTGGGACGAAAAATGTCAATCTCTTTCTCAATTTATGCGGACCTTTTACTCCATAATTATTATGTGCGATACTAAACGCCCACTGTAAAAGTTCAGATGCCGTTTGCAGACAAATTTGAATAAGATCGTTGGGCGGGGTCACATTTCACCATGAATACGCCGCGGCACGGCAAACCACCCACGGGTAAACCGGAAAGCCGGGTTATGCGGGTTATGGACACGGTGGCAACATCACTGCTCGAAGATCGGCGTGTGCGGGCCAAGCTCGCCCGTAGCGACCGGCCCTACGTAACGCTCAAGGCGGCCATCTCCCTGGACGGCAAGATCGCCACCCGCAGCGGAGCGTCCCAGTGGATCACGGGCGAGGCCGCGCGGGAATTCGCCCACCGGCTGCGGGCAAGCCACGAGGCGGTGTGCGTGGGCATCAACACCGTCATCGCGGACGACCCCCGGCTCACCGTGCGCATCGCCGGCAACTACGACAAAGGCGGAGCGGCACTGCCGGCGCGGGTGGTGCTCGATTCCCGCTGCCGCATCCCGCTGGAGGCCAGATGCCTGGCGGCCGACGGCGCGCGCCGCATCGTGGTCGCCGGCGCGGATACCCCGCCGGATAGGGTGGCGGCCCTACAGGAGGCCGGCGCGGAGGTGCTGCTCTGTCCGGAGGTGCGCCCCGAGCCCTCCTGTTTCCTCCCCGCCCTGCGCGAGCGGGGACTGAGCACGCTGTTGGTGGAAGGCGGAGGGGAGGTGCACGCGAACTTCATTGCGCACGGGGAGGCGGATGAACTAATGTTAATAGTGGCCGGAAAAGTAATCGGGGGAAGCGACGCGCCCGGATGGTGCGCCTCGCTGGGGGTGGACAGCTTGTCCGAGGTGCCCCGGCTTGAACTGATGCCCCCGGAACAGGTGGGGGAGGACCTGGTGATCCGGGGCGTATTCGGCTGAAGGCCGGCTCTGAACCGG
>CBDUSX010000458.1:0-2424 GCA_965369935.1 uncultured bacterium | reverse complement strand
CGGTCACGTCCCTGAGGATGACGGTGAAGAACCTTTGCCCCTCCACCTCGATCTTCGATATGGAGGCTTCCGCGGGAAACTTCTCCCCGTTTTTCCTCAGGCCGTACACCTCGGCCCGGTCGGTCATGAGCCTGGAACCGTCCCTGGATGTCTCAAATTGCTCGACGTGCTGACGATGTATGTCCCTCGCGTCAACGGGCAGCAGCACATCAATCGGCTGCTCGAATACTTCATCGAAAGTATAGCCGAATGTCTTTTCCGCACCTTTGTTGAAAATTCTAATGCGAAAATTCTCGTCCATCGAGATAATCGCGTCGTCGGCGGCTTCCAATATTCCGAACAACTGGGCTGAGGAGAAGGAAGCGACTTCTCCCAGGTCATCGCCGGCACTGGCCTTTTGCCCACCTCGCCACTGCTCCAACTCCTCAATGAGTTGGGCCTTGGTCTTCTTGAGGTCTGCCTTCGCCGGATGCCCTTTAACCCTCATCAGCGGCCCTCACCCGATTGGTCATTCGCACACGGAAAGCGGGGACTGGATATTTCCAACTTCTCGTGCGTCACAACAACTCTGTAGCAAAGATGGGAAATACGGTACTCAATTACACATTTAATTGTACGTAAAGCGCGCTACTTGGGTTCAGGGAGAACGGAAAAATTTCAAATCCGAAATCACAGAAAAACCGGCTCGAATTTAACCCAACCGTCTTAGCGTCCTCCGTTCTGCATGAATTCCCGTCTGCCGCGATTTGGCGTCCGCAGCCAGCAAGTGAAAGAGGATAGGCGGTTGAATTTTCGGGCCGGAATTCGTGTCACACACAGTGTTACGCAAATCCCTCTTATCCGCCTTGACGGGATGGTATGATGAGGATGTCAGAGTTGTTGCACTGTGACGCATAAGCGACTGATATTACTGCCAAGTGGCGGAACTGGCAGACGCGCAGGATTCAGGTTCATGTGGTGGAAACACCGTGGAGGTTCGAGTCTTCTCTTGGGCATAGCCGCTTTTGCTGCGTTCCCGCGGCCGCGGGCCGCCTCCCTTCCGGAAACAAGGATGTTCCCTCCTCTCCGAATTAGTGCCCGGATGCGGCTGTGCGCCGCCCAGGAAATACCCTGCTCAGCCTGCACCGAATTCTGCTAGGGTTTTGTACACCGTACGCTATTCGCGTGCCGCACCTTGCGGAATTAATTTCCAGTTCAGCAGGAGAAACCGCATGCTTTCCGCCGCAGACAATGCGCTGTTGACGCAGACCGGCCCGGACACTCCGATGGGTTCCTACTTCCGCCACTTCTGGCAGCCCGTGGCCCTTTCGCGGGAGCTGCCCGAACCTGACGGCGCCCCAATTCGAGTGCGCATCCTTGGCGAAGACCTGGTTGCCTTTCGCGATACCGAAGGGCGGGTGGGGCTGGTCGATTGGCGCTGCCCTCACCGCGCGGCGGACATGTTCTGGGGGCGCAACGAGGAGTGCGGCTTGCGCTGCGTCTACCACGGCTGGAAGTTCGATGTGGATGGCCGCTGCACGGACCTGCCCAATGTGCTGCCGGAAGCCGCGGCAAAAATGGAGGTCACCCTGAAGGCCTACCCCACGCAGGAATACGGCGAGATGGTCTGGGCCTATCTCGGGCCGGGCGAGCCGCCCGCCGCCGTGCCGGCGCTCGAAGTGGGGCTGATGCCCGCGGAGCAGCGCCATGTGATCAAGAAGCTGCAGGTTTGCAACTGGGCGCAGGCCATCGAGGGGGCGCTGGACACCAGCCACTTCTCCTTCCTGCACATGCCCGCGCCGGCCAACGATTCCAATGACAATCCGCTCGCTCAGTCCGATCTGAATCGCAACCGCTGGCTGCGCACCGATCCTCAGCCCCGCTTTCACTTCATCGATCACGAGGCCGGCTTCCTGATCGGCGGCGCACGCCGGGCGGACGGCAACGAGACCTATTGGCGCGCTTCCCACTTCATGCTGCCCTCCCATGCCACGACGCCTTCCACCAACGTGGGCGAGACCCACTTCGGTTATTCATTTATTCCGATCGACGACGAACGCTGCTGGATTTACACGTACGGCTGGAACCCGGAGCGCGCCATCACCGAAGAAGAGCGCGCGCGCTTCAAGTCGGGCTTTGGCGTGATGCCGGAGGTGGGGCCGGATTTCGTGCCGATCCGCAACAAAACAAACGACTACCTGATCGACCGGGAGGATCAGAAAACCCGCTCCTACACGGGCATCCGTGGCGTCGCCGAGCAGGATGCGATGATCCAGGAGAGCCAGGGGGCGATTTACGACCGCACGCAGGAGATCCTCGTGGCGACCGATGCGGGTATCGCGCGCTTCCGGAAGGCGGTGCTCGCCGGGGCCAAGGCGCTCGATCAGGGGGAGGCGCCGGCCCAGGCGCGCAACGCGGGGGCGTACACGCTGCGCTCCGGCTCTT
>CBDUSX010000457.1:0-2425 GCA_965369935.1 uncultured bacterium | reverse complement strand
GGGATGTAGCGCAGGTATTCCTCCTTGCCTTTGGTGGCGCCGATCTGGGCGTAGGCGCCCAGGGCCTGCAGGCGGCGGATCAGCACGAAGGGATGGAAGTCCGCCAGGAAGGCCAGCCGATCCACGGTGACGCCGCAGTCCTTGAGTCCCTTCAGGTACACGTCAATCAGCTGCACGCGCTCCTTTTCCCCCAACCCCGTGTGCGGGCTGTAGAGGAAGGAGACCAGGTCGTAATGCAGGGCCCCGCGCCGCCCGGACTGATAGTCCAGGAACACCGGCCCGTCGCGCCACATAATGTTGCGGGGCTGGAAGTCGCGGTAGCAGAAATGCTCCCGCGGCGCCGAGTCCAGCCGGGAGATCAGCACCTCCAGTTCGATCAGCACCCGCTCTCCCGGCTCCGCTCCGCCGGCGTGGCGGGCCACGTACTCGCCCAGGAAGCGCTTCACGTCCGCGGCGAACACGTTGCCGTCCAGTTCCGCCCCGTCGTAACACAGGCCGTAGTCCAGGGTGGCCCCGCCATACACCTGAAAGCGGGGCAGCCAGCCCACCACCCGGTTCAGGGTGGCCATGGCCATCACCCGCCCCAACGGGTGTGCGCGCCACTGGGCCAGTTGCGCGGCCAGGGTCAGGTCGCCCAGGTCCTCCATCACGTACAGCCCGCGCGACTCGTCCGCGGCGAAGATGCGCGGCACGGGCAGTCCCTGGGCCGCGAACTCGCGGGTGAAGCCCAGGAAGGCGCGGTTCTCCCCCGGGTTGCTGCCGATCGCGCCGATCCAGCTTTCCTCCCCGTGGGCGAAGCGGAAATACCGCCTGGCCGAGCCGCCGCCGGGCAGGGGCTGGGCCGCCTCCAGGGCCGTGCCCAGCTTTTCTTCGGCGAAGGCCTGCAAATCCGGTAATGTGGCCATCCCTCCTCCCGCGCTCCAGGCATGTGTGGGACCTATCCGGCAGTTTAGGGCAGCCAGCCGGGAAAATCACCTGGGCCGCCCCGTGGTGGCGGATCGATTTTATGTATCTGCGCGCCATTCGGGCAAACTTCCCGTCATGCTGAGCGGAGCGAAGCATCTTTTGGGTTTCCACCGTTTCCGCCGCGCGCGGAACAGACACGTAGATTCTTCGCTACGCTCAGAATGACAGAAATTTAACGAACGGTGGTTGATGGGACGGATCCAATACGCCGCCGCCCCCCTTCCGCGCCGGAATTGCCGTTTGCCATCCGCGGCGCGGAATGGGAATTAATCATCTAGAGGCTGAGCCGGGCCGGGCGGAGATGCGCGTTGGCGACCTCACCCCCCGGCCCCCTCTCCCGCGGGAGAGGGGGTGACTGCCCAGCCAAACGGGTAGAGAAGACGTGGCATCTCCCACCCTGGGTTGTGCCCGTTTTGGTTTGCCGATTGGCCCAAGCCAATCGGCAATAAAATCAATTGAACGGGGTGCAGGGGCGTCAGTCCCTGCCGGGTTTCCAAAGGGCAGAGCCCTTTGGCCGCCGGAGGCGCATAAAAGATAGGGAGCTTTGCTTTGAGCGTTTGGGAGCTGTTCAGGGAGCGGGGATTTTTCCAGCAGGCCACGGACATGGAGGCCCTGGAGGCCCGCACGGCCGAAGGGCCCATCACCGGCTACATCGGGTTCGATCCCACGGCGGATTCCTTCCATGCCGGCCACCTGATCCCCCTGATGGCCCTGCTCCACTTTCAGCGGGAGGGGCATGTGCCCATCGCCCTGCTGGGCGGCGGCACGGCCATGATCGGCGATCCCACCGGCAAGAACGAAATGCGCAAGATGCTCTCCGAGGAGGAGCTTGACCGCAACATCGCCGGGCTGCGGGGTCAGCTGGGCAGGCTGCTGGACTTCGAGGCGGGGGCGGTGCTGGTCAACAACGCCGAGTGGCTGCGCGGCCTGCACTACATCGATTTCCTGCGGGAAGTGGGCCCCCACTTTTCCGTCAACCGCATGCTGACCTTCGAGACCTTCAAGCTGCGGCTGGCCGGGGCGGGCCTCTCCTTCATCGAGTTCAACTACCCCCTCCTGCAAAGCTACGACTTCCTGGAATTGCAGCGCCGCCACGGCTGCGTGCTCCAGATGGGCGGGGACGACCAGTGGGCCAACATCATCTCCGGCGTGGAGCTGGTGCGGCGCATGGATCGCAAGACCGTCTTCGGCCTGACCTTCCCCCTGCTGACCCTGGCCTCCGGCGTCAAGATGGGCAAGACGGAGCAGGGCGCCTTGTGGCTGGATGCGGAAAAGACCTCACCATACGATTACTATCAGTACTGGATGAACATCGGCGACGCGGACGTGGAGAAGTGCCTCAAGCTGTTCACCCTGCTGCCCCTGGATGAAATCGCCCGCCTGGCCGCCCTGCAGGGCGCCGACATCCGCGAGGCCAAGACCGTGCTGGCCCACGAGGCCACCCGCCTCATCCACGGCG
>CBDUSX010000456.1:0-2427 GCA_965369935.1 uncultured bacterium | reverse complement strand
CTAGGCCAGAATTTGCACGGCCAGCATCACCTGGCCCACCACACCCGCGACGAAGGCCCCCGTGCGCGCGAAGGGAATTCTCACGGTGTAGACCAAAAAATGGGCCACGCGCGCCCAGAAGTAGATGGCGCAGGCCAGGATCGTCGTGTCATTGCTGATGCTCAGGGCATTGGCCACCAGCACCAGCGCCGCGAACACCACCAGGTTTTCCACGGCGTTGGAATGGGCGTCTTTCATGCGCTGGGCCCAGGGGGTCAGGGGCTTGGGATTGTCCGGATATCCCACCGCGTCCATCAGACCGCGCACGAGGATCATGTTGGTGACGTAGGGCACCCACATCAACGCGGTGATCAGGGTGATTCCGGCCAGATAAATCAGTTCTGAATTCATGCGCACCTCCTTGTGTTGGTGAAAGCTTGTGTTGCCGAGAGCCTCTGACGCTGAGAGCCTCTCTCGCCGAGAGCCTCTGTCGCTGAGAGGCAACCACCGGCAACACGGCGGTGAACCGCATCTCAATATCGCCAAGAACCGCCCGAATGTGAACCATTAAGTTTCAATGGGCCCATAGGCGGAGCCTATGCAGCCCTGAGCATACGCAGCAGCCCGGGGCGCGCCCGGCGGGAGCGCCCGCGGGGATCGTCCGGTATTAATTCACCACCCCTCGTTTATCCGTTTCAATACGCCACCGGATGGGTTAGCATGGCTTTAGCATAAGGACTATCCTGGCCGCTGGCCCCGAATTTATGACCAACCCACACAACCTCCCTTCCTCCGCATTCAACCGCACAGACGAGTTGGCCTGGCCAGTACCGGCGCACCGGCCCCGTCCTCGGCGGGCCGTGCCGTTTTGCGCGGCACCGGCGGCAGAGGGAGAGCCGACGGGCGGCAAACAACCCGGCAAAAAAAATTAGAAGGAGCATATGGGCTCAAAAAACATGCTGGTGAACGTGCAGGAGGATGATACCCGCATTGCACTCACCGAAAACAACCGCCTCGTAGATCTCCACATCGAACTCACCGACCGCGAACGCACCGTAGGAAACGTCTACAAGGGCGTGGTGGTGAAGGTGAACCCGGCCTTTCAGGCCGCCTTCGTGGACTACGGGGAAGACAAGAACGGCTTTCTGTCCATCAGCGACATTGACTCCAGCCTCTACAAGGGCGAGGGCGGAGGGCGCGGGCGGCCGAAAATCCAGTCGGTGCTGAAAAGCGGCCAGGCCCTGATGGTGCAGGTGCTGAAAGAAGGCATCCGCCAGAAGGGCGCGGCCCTGACCACCACCGTCAGCCTGCCCGGCCGCTACCTGGTGCTGACCACCAATTCAGAGCGCTCCGGCGTCTCCCGCAAGATCGATGACGTGGACAAGCGGGGCAAGCTGAAGGAAGTGCTCGCCGGGCTGAAGGGCGACAAGAATCAGGGCGTCATCATCCGCACCGCGGGCATTGACCGCTCCCCCACCGAGCTCAAGCGCGACTTCGCGAATCTGCAGAAGGACTGGAAATCCCTCCAGTCCAAGTTCACGAAGCAGAAGAAGCCCGGGCTGCTGCATCAG
This sequence comes from uncultured bacterium, assembly GCA_965369935.1. Classification (GTDB taxonomy): domain Bacteria; phylum SAR324; class SAR324; order SAR324; family JACQKK01; genus JAPUIH01. Next base: position 877 of record CBDUSX010000456.1, on the reverse strand, counting down.
GAACCGAAGAGCCTGCTGCGGGTGCTGCGGGACTATTTCTCCGACGACGTGGAAGAGGTGATGGTGGACTCGGCGGAGGCCTTTCAGGAAGCCCTGAAGTATTTCAAGGCCGTGCTGCCCAAGTTTCAGAAGCGGCTCAAGCTCTACGTGGGGGACAATTCCCTGTTTTCCGCCCACAACATCGAGCCGCAGATCGCGGCCCTGGATTCCAGCAAGGTGTATCTGGCTTCGGGCGGCGGCTTGGTCATAGAGCCCACCGAAGCGCTGGTCTCGATTGACGTGAACTCGGGCAAGTCCAACCAGGCGTCCGACATCGAAACCACCGCCCTGAATACCAACCTGGAAGCCGCCGCGGAAGTGGGGCGCCAGTTGCGCCTGCGCAACCTGGGCGGCCTGATCGTGGTGGACTTCATAGACATGACGCCCCAGAAAAACAGGGACAAGGTGGAGCAGGCCCTGGCGGACGCCATGAAGGACGACAAGGCGCGCATTTCCATCGGCAGGATTTCCGAGTTCGGCCTGCTGGAGTTGAGCCGCCAGCGCATTGACGTGGAACTCTCCCGCGGCTCGCGGGTGCGCTGCGAGGCCTGTGGCGGCACGGGCCATGTGCCCACGGCCAATTCCAGCGCCAACAACGTGCTGCGCGAAATCCGCGAACTGGCCGCGAGCGGGAGATACAGCCAAATTCACGGCGAACTGCCCCTGGAGCACGCCAACTTCCTGCTCAATCACCGCCGGGAAAGCCTGCGGGACCTCGAGTTGGAATTCGACATCGGCGTGCACATCACCGGCAACCCGGCTTTGCCCGCGGGCCAGACCATCAAGCTGACCGGCTCGCGCCCCCATGAGGAGGAGGACGGCGCCTCCGGCGAGACGG
>CBDUSX010000455.1:0-2427 GCA_965369935.1 uncultured bacterium | reverse complement strand
GGGAGGCTCCGTTGACAAAAGTCCTGAAATACGGACGGTTTCGGTGTAAGACGACTCCTATAAGACAACAGCATTAACGCCCAAGCCGTCCGCCGTTGCCCAAGAGGGCCAGCCATGCGAGCCAAAAAACTCAGCGACGAACTGAACGATATGCCGGCGCTGTACTTCGAGCGCACCAGCGCGGAGGAGCAGCGGCGGCACAGGGAAAAGCTGGGGCGGCTGGCGAGCGGGGAGGAGCTGCTGATTGACCCCATCCGGGACGGCCAGGGGGGCTGGCACGTGGAAATCGTCACCATGGACTGGGACGAGCCGGGCCTGCTGGACAACATCTTCGAAACCATCCTGCGTTCCATCAACATCCCCGGGGGCATCGCCCTGCGGCGGGCGCGCATCTTCACCGGCAAGGGCCGGCAGGTGGTGAACATCCTGGAGTTGGCCACCCGCGCGGGCAAGCCGGTCAAGCGCGAGTCCTGCGACATGCTGATGGCCGAGCTGTCGCGCCTGCGGCCGGGGGAGCGCGGGGCGCTGGAATCCATCGAGCACCTTCCCTTCACAGACCTGATACCCGTGCTCACCGAATTCCCCATCATCGACAACGACAGTTCTCCCGACTACACCGTGCTGGGCTTTAAGGCGGAAAAGCTGTCCAACCGCTTCACCAGCGTGCTGCTCCATTTTCTGGCCCGCTCGGAACTGTGGCTGAACATCCAGATCGCCGAATTCCACCAGGGCGAGGAGGGCTCCTATCAGTTTTACGTGGTGGACAAGTACGGCAGGAAGCTGCCGGACTCCCACTATTCCCGGCTCAGCATGGTGCGCGTGCTGGAGGCCATGAACCGCATGCTGATGCGCTTCAACGTCCACTACATTCTCCGCGAGTGGACCCAGCGCATAGACAAGCGCGAAAGAACCATCTACCACAGCCGCCCCGACCCGGAGGACTTCACGCGGGATCTGGAAAACATCCGTCAGCTCGCCAAATTGAAGGGGCTGGGCCGGCGGCTGGACGCCCTGGTGGAGCACGGGCTGCTGGACTCCAAGTCGTTCTATCTGCTGAAAAAAGTGGAATCCTTCGTCAGCCACAACGGGCGGCGCATCAAAAAGCTGGTGGAGTCCGTGCCCGCGGTTGAGGACATCGAGTTGTGCCGGGAGTACTTCGAGCTGCGGCGGCACGCCCTGCGGGTGATGATGCCGCTCTTCCAGCGCTTGGTGGACATGTCCGAGGTGGCGCCCAGGCCGTCCGATTCCCAGCGGCTCGAGGCCCTGTGCCGGCCCCGCCCGGCGGGGCCCTATGCCCTGGATCACGACATCGCGCTCTACCACACCGGCGCCATCTGGCTGCGGGAGCCCCTGGAGGCGCTGGACTCCTTCGTGCTGGCGGCGCGCACGGACAGTTACATCCGGGATGAGTTCATGGACGCCGTCGAGGCTTCCCTGGAGAGTTGGAGCGCGGATTACATCGCGGACAACCTGCAAACCCTGGGCGCTAAATTTCTGGAACTGCTCGACGAGAGCGTGCGCCAGGGCAACACGGCCACCATTCTGCGCAACCTGCGCTCGGTGGGGTTGCTGCAGCGCTACCTGCCGGGCTTCGACGCCATCCAGGGCATGGTGCACGTCATCAGCGACCACGCCTACACCGTGGACGAGCACTCCTTCATCGTGATCGAGGTGCTGGAAGGCCTGCGCCTGCTGGGCGAGGTGCTGCCCGACCCGGGCACGGCCATGATGCGCATGGAATACGAACAGCTCTCGGACGCCGTCGGCCTGCAGAAGTTCGCCCGCAAATTCGTGATGGAAATGCGCATGCTGCAAAACGTGACCGAGTTGCAGCGCAACCCGGCGGTCAAGCCCTTCTTTCAGCTGATGGACGGCGTGCGGCGCAACTCCCTGGAATACCTGGTGGAGATGAACTTCCTGGATCAGGGCCAATCCATCTGCATGGGTGCGTTGGTGGAAATCGAGAAAATCCGCAAGCAGCTCGACCCTCTGGTGCGGCTGTATTCCGCCCTGCCTTTTTCCGAGCAGCGCAATCTGGTGCTGGCCGGCCTGCTGCACGACCTGAAGAAGCCGGCCAGGGATCACGGCCCGCTGATGGGCGACGTGCTGGCGGACTTCCTTGCGGGCATGGGCCTGAGCCTGCCCAAAGGGGAGGTGACGCGCACGGCCTGGCTGATCCGGCACCACCTGGATGTGCGGCCCCTGATCGGCCGCATAGGCAGCGAGGGGGAATCGGCCCTGCTGGATTTTGCCCGCGCCGCGGGGGACGTGAAGCTGGTGCAGTCCCTGATCCTGTTCACCTACGCGGACCGCGTGGCCGTCTACCTGGATCAGAACAAGAACACCCACGACGCCATGGTGCTCTCCCAGATGCTGGACATTCTGGCCCGGGGCGCCCCGCCGCAAGGGCGGAAATCAGCCGCCAAG